>JAISVN010000029.1 GCA_031271555.1 Candidatus Methanoplasma sp. | reverse complement strand
GTTAAGTACATCGTTATCCCGAGCAGCAACACTGTCATTGATGAAATATATGGTAAAATAGAACTTATAGGCAAAGCGGTCAGCAAAGAATCCGAGGCCGAAAAAATGATATCCGAAATGAAAACTGCCATAGGCAAAGTCGGGGACTGGTGCGAATCCATAGTGGAGAAAGAGCTGAACGGGGAAAAATACGATGTAGCCCTCATGATGACAGCCAACATCGCAATAGGCCGGAACTATCCTCAAAGTTCAGTGTTGGAAGAGCTGCACGTCAATAATGTATTCTCAAGCATAGACAGGTATGCTACGATATCAAAAGAAACCATTGCCGAATCCAACCCGGATATATTGATATATCAAACACTTGGAATGGGGGACGGAGTGACAGACCCTGTGGGGTATGTTCAGTCGATGTACACCGATCCAATAATCGGAAATCTGAATGCGGCCAAGAACGGATTGATATTCACCACGATCGAGGGGGCAAAGACCACTGCAGGGCAGGCAAACCAGGATTTCGTGAACGCGTATGCGCTATATTGTATGTTCATTTACAAAGATTATCTGACATTCGATATACCTGACGCATTCGACAGCGCCAACTACGCCGGATATATGCAACAGTTTTGGGAAATGATAAACAGTTGATACCATTTCTCAATAACTGCATCCGGTTGTTAGAAATATTTTATTGAAATAAGATGGTAGTTTATGCAGTAACTGCATAAGCACCATTCTTTTTTTATTCTAAAGCCTTTAAAACGACATCTTTTCAATCGAACCAATAAAAATGGAAATAAAAAGTTTGTTTTTTGTAATACTTGCCGACTGTTTATGCATTGATCATTTTCCAGAAACTTTCAAGATATGATGTGTAGTCATCGCCCATGAAATGATCTATATCGAAGTTCAGATGATCCTCATACATGAACATCGCCATTATGGCCACAGAATTTACAATTCCCTGACTGGTCAAAGTAAATGCCGAACCGCAGGAGTCGAACGTGCCATAGACTCTGTCATTCTTGACCGCAGATATGCCGCTGGTTAACGTACTTGTAGTTACTGATTCAAGTTCTGTCTTTCCAGCCGGGCTAGAGTCGATTATGATGTCTGGATTTGCAGTAATTACCGACTCGGTCGACACTATCTCATACATGCCCTTTATGCCGGAGAACGCATTGGTTCCTCCGAGCATTGTTATCATCGGTGACCCCATCAGGTAGGTTTGGCCGTTGGCATAGGTTCCGTATTGTGAACCGTACCCCATAAACACAGCCACGCTTTCGGGTTCATCATTCAGAGAATCTGTCCAATCCACTATCTTCTTGATGGAAGACTTCATGTCTTTTACAAGAGATTCGGCTTCAGATTCCATGCCCAATGCCTTTCCTATGAGCTCTATGTTAAAGTAGATGTTATCCAACGAGTTGTCGTCTTTGCATATTACCACGGGGATATCCATATTCCCGAGTGCCGTTATTGTATCGGGGCTGTTGAAATAGCCGCCCATTATTACAAGATCGGGTTCGGATTTAAGGATGGATTCCGCAGCTATGTTCCACATTCCTCCCATGTCCGTTATGGTATTGTTCTTAATTCCCTCCAATATGGAACCTGGATATCCGTCATCGGCCAGACCTATTATCTTTTCATTCACTTTGTATGGTCCGTCATCAACAGTAACGCCTGCGATCTTTGAATATGCTCCTATGCCGCATATTATCTCTGTGACCGTTGCGGATGTGGATGATACTTTGTCTGAGGATTCTATGTAGACCTCATTTCCAAGCCCATCTGTGACAGTGACCGGTCCATTTCCCCTCTCGTTTTTATCATCGCCTATAACGACGACCGCTGCGCCCGCAATCACTATGATTGCAGCTGTAATGATCACTATTATCCATTTACTATCCATTTTATCCTCCTTTAAGGTATATTTCAACTATTAAATCGGAATCATAATATTTATAGTTGGATGTATACTCCAACATAAGTAATGCCAAAGGAGGATGCATTTAATGAGGATGTACAAAAACACTGCAAAAAAAGGTAAAGAACTCACAATAGTCTATCTGAATGTCGGAGGAATGAATCTTGCACCGGTGTTGGGGAATCTGTTCGAAAAGACCGATGGGATCTCGATCAACTTCATAACCTTCGACTCAGAGGACACCATCAGAGATCCTAAAGAGTTCAGAGAGATGCAGAAGGCGGCGAGGTCCTCCGACCTATTCATGATCAACATGCACGGCGATGTGTCCGGGTACAAGAAATTCGACCCGCTGAAAGCATGCATCCTTGAGAACAGTATCAATACGTTCCTTCTTTGCAACATAGAGGAATCCGTAATAGACAACCGTCCGCTGTTCAAAGGAACGGATGAAGAGTTCCTGATGATCAGGAGGTACATACAGTTGGGCGGCGAAGAAAACCGCAAGGGCTTGGTCCTCTGGTTGCTCAAAAATATCGGAGGCGCAGAAATAGACGTACCTGAACCTGTGAGGAGCCGCGCCCAGGGCCTTTATCATCCGGACTTCCCGCTGGATGTGAAACCTGAGGATTACTACCCCACTTTAGACCCGGAGAAGCCTACGGTGGGCATAATGTTCCCCCACGGTGCGTGGCTCAATAAAAAGCTGGAGCCTTACAACATATTGATAAGGGAAGTGGAAAAGCTCGGAGCGAACACGATACCTGTCTTCTACATACCCGCACCCAGCGATATAACCGGTTCCACCGGCGCCATAAAATTGGTGGAACAATATTTCAAAAAGGACGGTAAAGCGATAGTCGGCTCCATCATCACACCTAATGCATTCTCACAGGTAGCCCTCTCCGATCCAGGAGACGGCTCCGGCAACAGATTCAATTTTTACCAGGACCTTGACGTGACGGCGCTTCAGGCGATACCGATATTCAGATCCCAGCAGGCTTGGAAGGATGACGAGATAGGTATGGAGGGCGGAGAGCTTGCTATATGCGTAGCACTGCCCGAATTGGACGGTCTGCTCACAACAGTGCCGTTCCTTTTCAATGAGAAGGACGAGGACGGAAGAGATTACCACACGTGGCGTCAGGACAGGATAGAACGGATAGCGGGAATGGCGGTAAAGTGGGCAGCAATATGCAAGGTCCCGATAAAAGACAGGAAAGTATCAATTCTCGTCAACGGAAGCGGAGCGGGACTCGGGAGCGCGGGCGGTCTCGATTCTTTTGAGAGCATCAGGAATATGCTCGAGGTAATGGCGGATGCCGGGTACACGCTCGATCATGTTCCTCAGAGCGGACAGGAGATAATCGATGAGATGAATTCCTCGCTGACCAACGATCTCGAATGGAAGACCGATAAGGACATAGAAGAACAGGCAATGGAGCTTATGAGCGTCGATAGATACAAAAAATGGCTTGACGAACTCCATGAGGTTCCCAGAGGGCGCATGTGCCGTAACTGGGGTGATCCTCCCGGAAGCGTAATGTCATACAACGGCCGCTTCATAATACCCGGAGTGGTCAACGGCAACGTCTATCTCGGAATGGAACCGATCAGAGGGAAGCATGAGAAGGCGGAGGAGCTGATACACGATCCGCACATAGTAATGCCTCATCAGTATCTTGCATACTACAGATGGATCGCTCAAGGCTTCAAAACAGACATTCATGTTCATGTCGGAACGCACGGTTCATTGGAGTGGCTGCCCGGAAAAGGCAACGGCCTCTCGGAAGAATGTTTTCCGGACATAATGATGCAGCACATACCGAACCTGTATGTGTACGTTATAGACGACCCCTCTGAGGGGATAGTGGCAAAAAGACGCAAGAATTCGGTCCTAGTGGATCATATGATGCCTTCGCTGACCCGTGCGGGGACATATGATAAACTAATGGAACTGGAGGCGAATATCCATGACTATCTTTTCTGCAGAAGCACTTTCCAAAAGGATAAGCTTCCCGGAATAGCCGAGACCGTGTACGGGCTCATAAAAGAGATGTCAATGTGGAAAGAGCTGAAGATAGAAGAGGACGCCCCCATAGAAGAGGTCATGGAAAGGATAGAGACGATATACGATTACGTCTCAGACCTTAAGGACGGCCTCATAACAGACGGCCTACATATACTGGGCAAAGTGCCCGAAGGGCGCCATATGCAGGAGATGGTGTACTGCCTCACAAGGCTCAGGAACGGCGGCATGCCCTCACTGAGGATATCGGTCGCTGAGAGCATGGGATTCGATCTCGATGAATTGATGGATAATTTCTCATCGATCAACAGCGTCACGGGAGAGGTCAACGGAGGCATAGTGAACAGGGTCGACGATAAGACCCAAGAGCTTCTATTCGCTATGCAGGAGCACGAATACAGGATCGATGAATGCTTAGCCTTGGCAAAAGAGTTCTGTCCGGAGAACAATGAGAATGTTCTGCGGGTCACGGAATTCATCTGCAATTCTGTTCACCCGAGCATCCTCGGGATGGTCGAAGAACTGACGAACGGACTTAATGGGTTGGGAGGAGGCTTCGTTCCTCCTGGACCTTCAGGTTCTCCGACCAGAGGGAATGCCCACCTGCTTCCGACCGGCAAGAACTATTATTCCCTTGACCCTGAGACTGTTCCTACTCAATCAAGCTGGAAGGCCGGCATGAAGATGGCGGACCAGATGATCGAACGCTACATCGAGGATGAGGGGACCTATCCCGAGAATGTCGGAATAGTGGTCTGGTCTGTGGATACGATGAAGACCGGAGGCGATGATGTCGCCTATATACTGTATCTTATGGGTGTCCGCCCGATCTGGGGTTCTACAGGAGGCAAGATAAACGGACTTGAGGTTATATCGCAGGAGGAACTGAAAAGGCCGAGGATAGATGTGACCGTGAGGATAAGCAGTCTTTTCAGAGATACGTTCCCGAACCTTTTCCAGCTGATCGACGAGGCGGTGGAGTTGGTAGCGGATCTGGATGAAGGAGATGAGAAGAACTTCATAAGAAAACATCTTCAGAAAGACATTGCAGAGATGATCAAGAACGGCATGTCCGCCGATGATGCAAGGAGCAATGCGATGATTCGCGTCTTCGGCGAGCCTCCGGGGACGCACGGGGCAGGCGTGGACATCCTCATCGAATCCAAAAAATGGAACAACATTGACGATCTTGCGCAGATATACATCACATGCGGATGCAGCGCATACGGAAGGAAATGGAGAGGGGAGACCAAACCTGAGCTGTTCAGGCACAGGCTGAATCAGCTGGATGTCGCGGTCAAGAACCAGGTCGACAGAGAATTCGATCTTATTGATACAGATGACGGGTATGCGTACTTCGGAGGCATAAATGCCGTTGTGAGAAGCAGCGGCAAAAAGAAGCCGCTCAACGTCATCGGCGACAGTTCCGATCCCGATCGCCTGAAGGTCAGAGACTTGGAAGGCGAGATGGCTTACATAATGAGAACAAGGCTGCTCAATCCAAAGTGGATAGAGGGACTCAAAGACCACGGGTTCGTAGGTGCCAACCTGATAGCCGTGAACGTAAACCATGCTCTGGGGTGGGATGCGACGTCAGATGTCATAGAGGATTGGATGTACGAATCCATGACCGAACACTTCCTCTTTGACGAGGACAACCGCAAATGGATAGAAGAGAGCAACCCCCTTGCCCTCAGAGGCATACTTGAGGATATGCTGGAAGCGATATCGCGCGGCCTGTGGGAGACCACGGAGGAAATGGAACAAAGACTCAAGGAGCTGTATCTGGAAACAGAGGGTGTCTTGGAAGAGGTGAACGGCAAAAGGGGCGATGCCGCCTGAGATCGGACAGCATCCTTATGGGATCGGGATACATTTCTGACAGCGATATGAGGGGCGGATTCTCCTCGAAGTTGATGTACAGCGCAGAATCAAAATTCTCTTTTCCAAATTTTTTTGATATGTAGGCCTTGCCGCACGGCCTTACACCTTCCAATATCAGAGGTTTGCAGCGAGGCGATTCCTTCCACTCCATGAGTTTACCATAGATATTGTGTTCCACATATTCTCATTTGGTATTTATGTATGTAAATCGTGGGATTTTCCACATTTTAGGAACCTACTTTGTGTAATTTTTCACGTTTTAAGAATATATTTAATCTTCACATGTAACATGGGACTAATGGGATATTATGCCCTATCATGAATGCATAATGAACAATGGATGTGCATAAATACATAATGTAAACCTACAGTTGGATTTATATTCCAACTCCGCCATGTACACATGGTATTATAATGAGGAAGAGGTCAGTCTATCCGTTCACGGCCATCGTAGGCCAGGAAAACATGAAAGAAGCGTTGATTTTGAATACGATCTATCCATTGATCGGAGGAGTTTTAATAAGAGGGGAGAAAGGAACTGCAAAGTCTACCGCAGTAAGAGCCCTCGCCGATCTTCTGCCCGAGAGACACATCGTATCTGGGTGCGCATGCGGGTGCGATTGGGACGATGCAAACAACCTTTGTCCGGACTGCCAGGAGAAGAAGGAAAAGGGGGAGCTGAAGGAGACATCATCGTCAATGAAGGTGGTTGAGCTGCCTCTGAGCTCTACCGAGGACCGTGTGGCCGGAACGCTGGATATAGAACATGCTATCAAGACAGGCAAAAAGAAATTCGAACCCGGCGTATTGGCGAAGGCAAATGGGAACATACTCTACGTAGATGAGATCAACCTTCTCGACGACCACATTGTGGACCTTCTTCTCGATGCCGCAGCCATGGGAGTCAATTATATCGAAAGGGAAGGGATATCTTACTCCCATCCTTCAAAATTCATATTGGTAGGGACGATGAACCCTGAAGAAGGGGATCTCAGACCGCAACTCCTGGACAGGTTCGGCCTTCTTGTGGATGTCGGATCAGAACATGACGAGACGCGAAGGATGGAGATAATCCAGAGGCGCATGGAATTCGAAAAGGACCCCGAAGGTTTCAGAGAGGACTATTCCAAAGAACAGCAGAAACTGAGGGATATCATCATGGATGCGCGTTCACTCATAACCGAGATCGAGCCCGGCGAAGAGGTCATCCGTGCCGCTGTGAAGATACCTCTGCATCTCGGCGTGGACGGCCACCGTGCGGATCTCACTTTGATAAAAGCCGCCGTGGCGTATGCGGCCATGAACAAACGCACCGAAGTGACCCCGTCTGATGTTGTGCATGTTTCAAAATTGGTAATGCCGCACCGTATGAGGAGGAACCCATTCCAAGAATCCACTCTTAACACGGAGGAACTGGACTCATGGCTTCAGACGACGTTCGGAACAAAGTGAGGCCAAACTATCCTTTCTCCGCTATAGTCGGCAATGACAATGTGAAGAAAGCGATAACATGCTCGCTGGCATCTCCGGATATAACATCTATGCTCATATGCGGTCCGAAGGGGACCGGCAAATCGGTGATGGCGAACTCGATCTCATCCATAGCCGGAACCAGGAAGATAGTGACGCTTCCGCTGAATGCTACGGAGGATCAGATATTCGGCGGCATGGACATGGAGAGGACCATGAAAGACGGAAAGAAAGCGCTTTCCGACAGCATCCTTCTCCGTTCGGACAACAACATCCTTCTTGTTGAGAACATAAACCTCCTTCCGGAATATCTTCTTTACCAGATAATGAACGCGGCCGGAACAAGATACAACACAGTGGAAAGAGAAGGAATATCGGAGACACATAACTGCGAACTGCTGCTTGTCGCGACCATGGATCCTGACGAGGGCGGGCTTTCAGAGCATCTCTTGGACCGCTTTGATGTCTGTGTATTCACATCGAACATCGATGATGAAACGCTAAGAGAAGAAATAATAAAAAGAAGGCTGGCCTACGAAACAGACCCTAAAAAGTTCATAGATTCCTATGCGGAAGAAGAGGAAGAGGTATCAGCCAATATCAATAAGGCCCGCAGCAAAGCCAGATTCACAAGGGTACCTGCCGGATACTGCGGCGCGATATCCGAAGTGTGCAACGAGCTGAACGTGGCCGGACACAGAGGAGACATCTCGGTGATGAATGCGGCATGTGCGATCGCTGCATTGGACGACCGAGAAATGACTAACCTTGACGACCTGAAGAATGCCGCAGCCATCTGTCTGGAGCACAGAAGGAACGATAGGGACGATGACCAGCAGCAACAGGAACCTCCGGAGCCGCCGGAGGAGAATGACGATCAGGAGAACGAAGATCAAGAGGATGATAAAGAGAATGATGAAAGGGATCAGGAAGAAAATCCAGATAACGATCAGCAGCCTCCTCCGCCTCTGCCGCAGCAGGACGAGGACCTCAAGGAAGAGGTGTTCTCCATAGGCGACACGTTCAGAGTAATAGACTACATGCCCAATGCGGAGAAGATACAGGATACGGGGAAATCCGGGCGCCACAGCCAATCCAAATCCAACGACAAAGCGGGAAGATGCGTAGGCTACAGGATACCGAAAGGGAAGATCAGCGACATAGCCCTCTGTGCAAGCATAAGGGCATCCGCTCCGTATCAGATACTCCGCGACCACAAGGATATGGCCATAGTCCTCGAGGCCGACGACCTCAGGGAGAAAGTGAGGGAGAAGAAGCAGGGCAACTGCGTGCTGTTCCTGGTGGACGGCAGCGGCTCCATAGGCGCCCAGAAGCGCATGGTGGCCGTAAAAGGGGCTATATTGTCTATGCTTAAGGACGCCTATCAGAAACGCGACGAGATCGGAATGGCCGTATTCAGGATAGATAAGGCCGAGGAGATCCTTCCTCTGACGAAAAGCACCTTGAAAGCCTACAAGGTCCTCGCGGAGATACCCACCGGAGGCAGGACCCCGTTGATCCATGGGCTTCTGAAAGGATATGAGATCCTCAAAGACAGGATAACAAAGAACTCCAGCCCGGTAATGGTGATCCTTTCGGACGGCAGATGCAATGCGCCGTATACCGCAGGCATGAGGCCGATCGACGAGATGCTGTCTACCGCCAGATCCCTTTCCGAGTCCAATATAAGATTCATTGTGATAGATACCGAAATAGGCACTTTGAAGTTCGGCCTTGCTCTGGAGCTCTGCAGGGCCCTGAACGGCACATACCTGTGCCTGGAGGATCTGAACGCCGAGTTCATAGAGAGTTCCGTCAGATTGGTAATGAGAGAAGTGTGATAGTATGCCGATAACGTTCAGGAATCATCCGAATGCTCCGGAGAAGACGATAAGAGTGGTCAACCTCAGCGTAATGAACTATGACAGCACATTCATCGGAAAAGCATTCTCCGAACTCAACGATGTTCCTGTCCAGATAGAAGTATACTGTGCGGACTCACAGGATCTGGATGCGGATGAGAAGGCATTCATCGAGTTCCTCACGGCAGTCAGGAGAGCGGACATCGTGTTGATGCGCCTCCACGGCGATGACACCAAGTTCAAGAAATACCACAGGCTCAAAGAGATATTAGACAAAACGGAGAAGGATGTGCTTTATGCGGGAAGCATGCCGGAGTCCAACGAGGAGAACAGATACCGGTTCAAACACTCTGACGAGGAATACAGGAAAGCAATGTCCTACATTCTGATAGGCGGCCATGATAACAACGCATCGATGGGCCTCTGGATATGCAGGACGATAGGCGGATTCCCGGAAATAGAGGTTCATGAACCGGCATTCAGCCGCACAGAGGGGCTTTACCTCCCGTGGATGTCCGAGGATGCGGATCCTGAAGAATATCTAAGGGGCCTTGACCGTTCAAAGCCGACTATCGGAGTGATGCTGCATAACACGACCCTACTGAAAGAACGGTCGGGAGCAGTGGATGACCTTATAGAAGACCTGCGCAGAAGAGATGTGAACGTCGTACCGATATTCTTCGAGTCTGCTCCGAACCCGATCACGGGAAGCATAGGGATAAGAAAAACGATAGAAAAATACATGATGCTTGACGGGAAACCCGTAATGGAATCGGTGATCATGACGCTGGGATTCTCTCAGATATCCCTCAGCAGCCCGAGCAGCGGTGACGGAGAGGCCTATAATTTTCTGGGGGACCTCGACGTCCCGATAATACAGGCGATCAACGTCATGCGGCCGCCGGAGGATTGGGACGAGGACATAATAGGATTGAGTTCGGTGGAGATAGGCGTCAGCGTAATATGGCCGGAGTTCGACGGGCAGATAATATCTGTGCCTCTGGGTTTCACAATAAGGGATGAAACCGGGAAATTCGAAACGGTGTCCGTTCCGGACAGAATAGAGAGGATTTCAACGCTTGCGATAGCGTGGGCGAATCTTCGGCGCAAGCCCCCCGAAGAAAGGAAGACGGTCATACTTCTGAACATGTACCCTCCCACGAACGACCGCGTCGGAGGGGCCGCAGGCCTTGACACGTTCGAGAGCATCAGGAACTGCCTGATATCAATGAAGGAAAAAGGCTATGTGGTGGATCATATCCCTGAGAACGGAAATGAGATCGTCAACGAAGTACTCGCCGGCGTAACAAGCGATCTCGAGTGGATACCGGAGAGCGAGATATCAGGCCGAGCCGCGGATCTGATAGGCATAGATCGATACATGGGATGGTTCAACTCTTTATCTTCCAAAGCGAGGGAAGGCATGGTGAGAAGCTGGGGGGAACCGCCGGGAATAATATCGGTACACGAGGGCAAATTCATAGTACCCGGCGTAAGGAACGGCAATGTGTTCATCGGGATACAGCCCAACAGGGGCCAGCATGAGCAGGCGGAGACGCTGTATCACGATCCGAGGGTCGTAATGCCCCATCAGTATCTTGCATACTACAGATGGATACGGGACATATTCAAAGCCGACTGCGTCGTGCATATGGGAACGCACGGCACTCTCGAATGGCTTCCGGGCAAAGGCAACGGCCTTTCCAGACACTGTTATCCGGATGTCATACTGGATACTAT
>JAISVN010000005.1 GCA_031271555.1 Candidatus Methanoplasma sp. | reverse complement strand
ACCCGAAGGTGTTAAAATCCTCTAAAAGAGAATTTGAAGATATTTGCAATGCTGCAGTTGCTATGGATGGATCCACAAAATGCCGTTTAGGCGACTCTCTGATGGCGGTCTTTGAGCGTATGGATGGATTCCATGCCGGAACATCTTCGACAACGAATATTCTTCTCAACGCATTTATGTATGAGGATATGGTCTTTTCTGACACTTCGTCATTGTCTCCTGCTATGTCTTTCCTTATCGTAGACATATTGACAACTGTAGATGTGTTCCTCGAAAGTGATCTGAGGATCTGATGGACAGTCGTAGGAGACCTTTGCACTCCGTCAACCCTAGACATATCTGTATTGATTATTGATCTAACGTAGTCCTGCATCATACCCATTGAGGCTTTTTCATTCATACCGATGGATCCCGGCCACCCCCCTCTTACCAATGCCTTTGAAAGCTCTTTCACAGTGAGTTCTGAGTGCCCGCTTATTTTCTTCTCGCGGGAGAACAGGTTTTGCATTGAAATGGATCCGTTCGACTCGCCGGATTCAAACAGGCTCATCGGCCTCATCACTACTCTTGCTATTCTGCCTGCACCCGAATGGCGCATCGGGTCATCAGGAGGGGCGGCGGAGCCCGTGAGTATGAACTGCCCCGGATTTCCGTTTCTTTCATCAATCTCATACTTAACCGCATTCCATATCTCCGGTACTGTCTGCCACTCATCTATCAGACGGGGTGTTTTACCCTCCAATATTATCGACGGATCTGTCGTAGCCATCTTTTTGTATGATTCAGCACTCTTAGGATCCTGTAAAGACACTGTACTGGCAGCTGTCTCTTTCGCAGTGCGGGTCTTTCCACACCATTTAACGCCCTCTATTAGAATGGCACCAGCATATTCTAGCTTATCCTTGATGTATCCGTCTAAGACTCTGGGCATATACGGACCGTTCATATGTATAAGATGATTTGTCCAGTATTTCTTACTTCCGACTTTGTAGGGTTTTTACTTCCGACTTTGTAGGATTATGCGTTATAAAAATAAGGCAAAAAGAGTTTATTCTCCAAAGCAAAACAAAAAAAAAGAATTGGGGTTTTGGAATATTTATCCCTTGTAATACATCATGGCATTGCAGATGGTGGCCGCGATGTTGCTGCCTCCTTTCCTGCCTTTTGCTACGATGTACGGCACGCCGAGTTCCATCAGCATCTCTTTCGATTCGACGACGTTGACGAACCCCACCGGAACTCCGATCACAAGATCAGGTTTGATCTTCCCCGCCTTGACCATATCGTACAAAGCGATGAGGGCTGTGGGTGCATTTCCTACCGCTATTATCAAAGGACCTTTTACGGCCGCAGCCCTTTCCATGGATACCGTTGCTCTGGTGCAGTTCCTCGCCTTAGCTTCGGAAATAACATCCTCATCGCTGATGAAGCATTTTACCTGCCCTCCGTAATCGCTCAGTTTGTTCTTGTTGATCCCAGATGCAGCCATTTTAGTATCCGTGACGATCGTGGCTCCCTTTCTGATAAGATCGACCCCGATGTTCTCCGCATTATCAGAGAACGCCAGGTTGTCAGCGTAGTCGAAGTCCGCCGATGTGTGGATGCATCTTTTGACAATGGAGAACTTAGGCTCCGGCCATGTCCTTCCGTTGAGTTCGGAGGTGATTATCTCCATGCTTTTCTTCTCAATGTCCTCGGGTTTCAATATCTCGTAAACCATTTTCCTGTCTCCTCATATCCTATATCCTCTGGGGGTGATCATCCTGCCGTCCGAAACATAGGTCTGGCTGTTGCCTACGATCACTGTGCAGAACATGTCGACCTGAGTGTAATCGATACTGCTCAGGGTGGTGACAATAGTTTCCTCATCCTTCCTGCCGATGTTCCTTACGATGCCGACAGGCGTGTCTGCGGAACGGTACTTCATGAGTATGGCCGCCGCCTGCTCAAGGTATTCCGTCCTCTTCTTGCTCTTGGGGTTGTAGAATGCGACTACCATATCGCCTATTCCTGCGCAGTCCACCCTCTTCATTATAAGATCAAGCGGCGTCAGCAGGTCAGAGAGGCTTATGATCGCAAGGTCATGCATCAGAGGGGCACCCAGCAAAGATGCTGCGGAAGAGGCCGCGGTTATCCCCGGCACGGTGTCGATGTCTATGTCGGCATTCATCTCATCCGCTATCTGGTAGACGATGCCCGCCATGCCGTATATCCCAGAGTCTCCGCTGCTCACCATGGCGATCGTCTTGCCGGTCATGGCATCCTCGACGGCCATTCTGCATCTGTCCACTTCTTTCAGCATACCTGTGCTTTTGTAGACCTTGTCGGGAAAGAACTCCTTCAGTATGTCGATGTATGTCGTGTATCCGGTCACGATGTCTGCTTTCTCTATTACCTCGGCCGCTCTGAAGGTCATATCCTCTTTGCTTCCGGGGCCGAATCCGACTATTGATAATTTTCCTTTCATTCTTTTTTCACGGCCCCTTTTCTGTAACCAGTGGTAAAATATTTGTCATAGAGCTTGGACAGGCTGTATTCGTTACCGAGGAAGTCGCCGACCACGGTCAGGGCGGTCTTCTCGATATTTTCGTCCTTTACCTTCTTCGCTATGGTGGTGAGGTCCCCGATCAATATCTTCTGGTCGGGCCATGTGGCTTTGTAAACGACGGCGACAGGCGTCGTCGGTTTGTATCCTCCCTCTATCAGAGTGGAGCACATCTCTTCGATGAACCCTATGCTCAGGAAGATGGCCATGGTGGAATTGTGTCTTGCGAGGTCGACGAGTTTCTCCTTGGGAGGTACCGGCGTACGCCCCTCCATCCTTGTGATTATTACCGTCTGGCTTACGTCTGGCAGGGTGTATTCTTTCTTAAGGACCGCCGCGGTGGCCAGGAAGGAGCTCACTCCGGGTATGACCTCATACTCTATGCCAAGCTCGTCAAGCCTGTCCATCTGTTCTCTTATTGCGCCGTATATCGCCGGATCCCCTGTGTGTACGCGCACTACCTTGAGCCCTTTGTCAGTGGATTCTTTGATCACATCGATCACCTCATCCAAGTTCATGTATGCACTGTCGTGGATCACCGCAGAAGGTTTGGATCCTTTAAGGACATCAGGGTTGACCAATGACCCTGCATAGATGATGACGTCCGCATCGTCTATCAGTCTCCTTCCTTTCACCGTTATCAGCTCCGGGTCTCCCGGGCCTGCTCCTATAATGTGTATCATGTTCTGATCGCTCCTTTCTTTTTTATGATGACCGTTGTAAAGTACCCGTACTTCCTTTCAAGGTCAAATTTTCCTATGTATTGATCCTGCATGCCCACGTTGCTGACCACGATCGCTTTTTCATGCGGTATTTCCAGTTCGTTCATCATGGATGCAAGCTTCTCCATCGAGTTGAACGCTTTCATCACGATTATGTTATCGAAATCCCTCAATGCTTTGAACACCTGGTCGTTCTCTTTTGCCATGGGCACTATTGCCAACCCCTCGTTGTCAATGACAAGAGGCACTCCCGCCAGAGAAGCACCGCTGCAGAACGATGTCACTCCCGGTATTGTTTCAGTATCATATCCCATCTTGGATATGTCCACGCTCACATGCATATACGAGCTGAAGACCGTAGCATCTCCGAGATTGATCATGGTTACATCTCCTTCGTCAAGAAGGGACGCTATCTTTTTGATGGCATCCCTGTAGTTGCTTTCCCTGACGGATGTGTCCGGATTCATTTCGAAGAGTATCTCTTCGACTCTTTTCCCGGAGATGTCCATGGCTCCTTTTACAATTTCGAGGGCTGTACTCTTTTCGCCGTGAACTCTCACGGGATATGCTATAATGTTCGAATTCTCTATGCATTTTTTTGCTTTTATCGTCATAAGCCCAGGGTCCCCTGGCCCCACACTGACTCCGTAAAGTTTACCTGCCATATGATATCCTTAACCACGGATAGATTACCAAGTATTATAATTTGGCACATATATCCAGCATTGAGTCTTTCAGGGTAATAAAATGGATCCTATCGAAGAAGCGGAAAACATGACCGCCGGCGACATGTATGTGGTGGTTGATAAAAAGAAACTGAGATGCGGTTACACCACAGGGTCATGCGCAGCGGCCGCTTCCAAAATGGCGGCCATTATACTTTTGGGAGGAAAGGAAAAAGAAAAGGTGGATATAGTGACCCCGAAAGGGAAAGTTCTGTCGATAAAGATAGAAGATGTCAAGATATTCAATGACCGGGTGGCATGCGCCGTCAGAAAGGACGGCGGCGATGACGTGGATGCCACGCACGGGACGCTCATATACTCCACCGTGTCAAAACGGTTCGACGGAAAGATCGTGGTGGACGGAGGGGAGGGTGTAGGGCGGGTAACAAAAAAAGGTCTCGACCAGCCGGTCGGCAATGCCGCGATAAACTCGATTCCGAGAAGCATGATCAAAGAGGCATTGGAGGATGTTTGCGAGACACTCAACTATGCAGGCGGCTTATTGGCGCTGATCACCGTGCCTGAGGGTTTTGCAATATCAAAAAGGACGTTCAACCCCCGGCTGGGAATAGTCGACGGGATATCCATACTCGGAACGACGGGGATAGTCGAACCAATGAGCGAGACGGCTCTTGTGGGCACGATAAAAACAGAACTCAATATGAGAAAAGCGGCAGGCGATGAGAATATCCTTGTCGTTCCCGGCAACTATGGGAAAGACTTCTGCAAAGAGATGGAAGGGCAGAACGAGGACAGGTCTGTAAAATGCAGCAACTTCATCGGGGAGACGATGGATCACGCTGCATCCCTCGGGTTCAAAGGATTCCTGCTCGTAGGCAATCTCGGAAAGATGGTCAAGCTGGCGGGAGGGATAATGAATACCCATTCCAAATGGGCAGACTGCAGGATGGAGATAATGTCTGCCAATTCTCTGCTGGCCGGAGCGGATTCATCCGTTGCTAAAAGGATAATGTCATGCATTTCAACGGATGACGCCCTCGACATACTGTACGATGCCGGCCTGATGGAAGCGACCATGTTGAAGATAATGGAAAAGATAGCATTCCATCTGAACTACAGAAGCGGGGATTCCATGCAGGCGGAGTGCATAGTCTTCTCATCCAAATACGGAAAATTGGGCGGGACACCCGGAGCAGAGGAACTTCTGAAAAATATAAAAGGTCAGGTCAGTCAATGAGAATAAGGATAGTTGCTTTTTCGAGGAGAGGATGCGAACTTGCGCAGAATGTTCGTGAAACATTAAAAGACCACGAATGCAAAATCTATTCAAAGACATCCGCAGAATCTACAGGCACTGAAAGGATCGAAGGCCCAACATCCAAATGGACGGAGGAATCATTCAAGGTATCGGATGCGCTCGTCTACATAGGCGCGGCCGGCATCGCAGTGAGGTACATCGCACCGTTCCTCAGGAACAAGACAGTGGATCCTGCGGTGATATCGATGGATGAGAGGGGTCAATTCGTGATCCCGCTGCTCTCCGGGCACATAGGGGGGGCCAACGATCTCGCGAAGGAGATCGCGGAAGGTACAGGCGCGATGCCGATAATCACGACGGCCACCGATATACACAACAGATTCTCTGTCGACTCCTATGCGGTAAAGAACAACCTCCACATAGGGAGCATGTCCGTTGCAAAGGACGTATCATCGCTGATAGTCGACGATAAAAGAGTGGGGCTTGTGTCGGAGGTCCCGATCTCGGAGGAAATGCCGCCGGAATTGGATCTGAACGGAAACGAAGAGGTAGGCATATTCATCTCATACGGAAGGTCCGACGGTCCGTTCAAAAGGACTCTGAAATTAACTCCGAGATGCCATGTTCTCGGTATAGGATGCAGAAGAGGTACGCCGCTCGAGGATATCGAGTCGCTTGCTGAAGAGGTCCTCGAAAAAGATAACATATCGGTCAAAAGCGTAAGGGCCGTGGCGAGCATCGACATAAAAAGCGATGAAGAAGGGCTGCTCCGGTTCTCCGAGAAGATAGGGGCAGAACCGGTCTTCTTCTCATCAGTGGAGCTTGCATCCCTTCCAGATATGAATTTCACGCCTTCGGAAATGGTAAAGAAGGTTACCGGAGTGGACAATGTCTGCGAGAGGGCGGCATTCGCAGCGTCCAAGGACGGAGAGATAATAGTGAGAAAGGTATTCAGGAACGGAGTGACGCTTGCCGTGGTAAGGGAACCGGTCCGTCTGGACCTAATGAGGGAATGAGATGCAGGTCAAGGACAGAGTAATAATATTCGCAGGAACGACGGAAGGAAGGCAGCTGGCGCATTACCTCGGCAGTGCCGGAGTGGATGTCCTTGCATGCGTGGCAACAGAGTTCGGCAGGCAGTTCATAGAGGAAAGCGACAAGATCAAAGTATCCTCCGAGAGACTGGGCGAGGACGGTATGAGGCGCATAATGAGCGAAGGGAACTCCTGCGTCATCGATGCCACGCACCCGTACGCAACGGTCATAACAGGAAAGATAAGAGCGGCATGCAAGGACACAGGTTCAGAATATATCCGTTTGTTGAGATCGGAAAGCCGGGAACACGACGGCATAACGTCTGTTCCGGACGTCGCATCAGCGGTCGAATACCTGAAAGGCACGGAAGGCAACATATTGGTGACCACCGGCAGCAAAGAGCTTGATAAATATACGGAAATAAAGGATTACAAAGAGAGGGTGTTTGCGAGGGTTCTTTCAATGCCTGGGGCATCGCAGTCCTGCGCCGATCTGGGATTCCAGGGGAGGAACCTGTTCTGCATGCAGGGTCCGTTCTGCGAAGAATTGAACTATGGCATTTTAAAGCAGGTGAACGCCAAATACATGGTAACAAAAGACTCCGGAGAACCAGGAGGGTTTGAGGAGAAGGTAAGGGCGGCAAGGAGGGCAGGAGCCAGGATAGTATTGGTCTCAAGGCCGGAAGAGGAGGACGGATACGGTTTCGATGAGTTGGTGGAGTTCCTCAACAAAAAGTTCGGGATCAAGCCGACCTATGTTGCCAAAGCGCCCTCAGGGCGCAAAGTATCTGTCATCGGCATAGGGATGGGAAACGAAGACACGCTCACGATCGGCTCCAGGAAGGCCATCGATGAGGCCGATCTTCTGATAGGAGCGGAAAGGATGATACGGTCTGTTTCGAACGGACAGGATTCCTTTGCAGAATACAGGACAGACCCTATAATATCCTACATCAATGAACATACGGAATACGAAAGGATAGCTGTGCTGGTATCCGGCGATGTCGGGTTCCAAAGCGCGGCAAAGAAACTCATCGAGAAGATAGACCGATCGGCATATGACGTCGAGGTCAAATGCGGAGTATCCTCGATCGCATATCTCTGTTCGCTGACAGGGTCATCCTGGGACGATGCCTTCCTTATGAGTGCGCATGGGCGCGAGGCGAACATCATCGGCGCGGTCATGAAGCACAAGAAGGTCATAACGCTCCTCGATGGGTCGAAGGGTGCCGTGGAGATGTGCAGAGAGTTCGTCGAATACGGCATGGACGATATCTTTGTGACGATAGGGCAGGACCTGGGCCAGGAAAACGAGAAGGTCGCAAAAGGGAAGCCGTCCGAACTCATGGGCCAGGAGTTCGGGACGCTCTGCATCGCAATGATAGAGAACCCATCCGCCTGCAGAAAGAACCCCATCGGGATACATGACGACCGGTTCATAAGAGGGGATGCGCCCATGACCAAGGAGGAGATAAGATCGCTTTCGGTGGTAAAGCTGAAACTGGAGGAGGATTCGGTCCTTTTCGATGTGGGTGCCGGGACAGGATCTGTATCTGTGGAGTCTGCTCTCACTATGCCTAAAGGCAAAGTATACGCAATAGAGAAAGAGGATGATGCAGCCGAGCTTATAGAACAGAATATAAAGAAGTTCAAAACCTCCAACATAAAGGTCATAAGAGGTTCGGCCCCCGAAGCCCTCGATGCACTTCCAGCCCC
>JAISVN010000153.1 GCA_031271555.1 Candidatus Methanoplasma sp. | reverse complement strand
CTCCATCCTTTTCTGAGTGCCTCACCCATAGCGAATATGCGCCTGTCAGTTGCGTGGATCAGCTCCTCGGTTATCTCATCGTCCGTCATCCTGATGCTGTCAAGCCCTTTGACGCCTATCTCGAGCGACCTCAGACCTTTGAGGATAGCTTCTTCGAACGTGCGGCCTATGGACATTATCTCCCCGGTGCTCTTCATCTGCGTCCCGAGGTGTCTGTCCACTGTGCGGAACTTGTCGAAGGGCCAGCGCGGTATCTTGACGACCACATAATCTATAGCCGGCTCGAAAGCCGCGGATGTGGTCCCGGTTATCTGGTTCGGTATCTCGTCCAGAGTGTATCCGAGTGCGACCTTGGTGGCCACCCTCGCTATGGGGTAGCCCGTCGCCTTGGATGCCAGGGCGGACGATCTTGAGACACGGGGGTTGACCTCGATCAGCCTGTAATCCCCGTTCTCGGGATTGAATGCGAATTGTACATTGCATCCGCCTTCTATGTTCAGCGCCTTGATCACTTTCAGCGATGCGGTCCTGAGCCTTTGGTGGTCCTCTTTGGATAAGGTGAGGCAGGGGGCGCAGACTATGCTCTCTCCCGTGTGTATCCCCATCGCATCGAGGTTCTCCATGTTGCATATTATGATGCTGTTGTCGCTGGAATCCCTCATCACCTCGTACTCGTACTCCTTCCATCCGAGCACGCTCTCTTCGATCAGCACCTGGTGTATACGGGAATATGCCAGCCCTCTTGCGCATATCTCGGCGAGTTCCTGTTCGTTGTAGGCTATGCCGCCTCCGGTCCCTCCGAGGGTGTATGCGGGCCTTATCAATACGGGGTATTTCCCTATGACCTTGACAGCCTCGATCGCTTCCTGTATGGTGTTCACGCTTCTGCTTATCGGGACGGGTTCCCCTATCCTTTCCATGGTCTCTTTGAAAAGTTCGCGGTCCTCGGACATCTCGATCGCATCCGGCTGCGTCCCTATGAGCGTGACCCCGAGTCTTTCAAGTTCCCCGCTTTCGGCAAGCTCGGAGCATATGTTCAGAGCGGTCTGACCGCCCATGCCCGACATTATGCCGTCCACGCCTTCCTTTTCGATTATCTTTGCGACTATGGGCACCTGGAGCGGCTCTATGTAGACGCTGTCTGCCGTCTCCGGATCTGTCTGTATGGTTGCGGGGTTGGAGTTCACAAGTACGGTCTTATATCCCTCATCCCTGAGCGAACGGCACGCCTGCGTTCCGGAGAAGTCGAACTCTGCCGCCTGGCCTATGACTATCGGGCCGGACCCGATCACCATTATCTTTTTGTAATCCTTTTTCACAGGCGACCCCCCTTGATCGTTTTTGCGAATATATCGAACATGAACGGCGCACCCTCCGCCCATGGAGACGCTTCAGGGTGATACTGCGATGCGAACACCGGAAGGTCCTTGTGCCTGAATCCTTCAACGGTCCCGTCGTTGACGTTTATCTGGTCCACTATCAGGTCCTTTCCGTCGAGACTGTTCTCATCGATGGCGAATCCGTGGTTCTGGGCTGTCATCGATACTCTGTTGCCCCACCTAACAGGCTGGTTGCTCCCGCGGTGGCCGAACTTCATTTTGTAGGTCTTGCCGCCCATCGATACGCCGACGACCTGGCTTCCGAGACACAGGCCCAAGGTCGGCATCATGGCGGAAAGGTCCGCAACCGTCCTGACAGCCGTTTTCAGCAGCTCAGGATGGGACGGATCCCCGGGTCCGTCCGACAGAACAAGCCCTTTTATGCCATGCTCTTTCATGACGTCCGACGGCGTGTCGTACGGGAATACAGTGATATCGAACCTTTCCGACAGGTCCCTTATCACGCTGTTCTTCCCTCCGAGGTCGAGAAGCCCTATGCGCACATCCTTGCCGTAACTGTGCTCCTCTATGCGGCTGCATGATGCCTCTGCGACAAGATTGCTTTCATAGTGGGCGGGCATGCGTTTCAGTTCTTTTATGAGCGTATCTATTCCGTCCTTGTCCTCGGTTATCGCTCCTTTCATGGTGCCCGAGGTCCTTATCTTTATTGTGAGGTCTCTCGTATCGATCCCTGATATTCCGGGGACCTTGCCGTTCCTGAGGAAATCATCGAGCGTAAGTCCGCCGTACATGGGAGACGGCTCTTTGCAGTATTCGTTCACCACCAGGCCTCTTGCATGCATGCGCTCCGATTGGTTGAAGCGGTCATTGACCCCATAGTTCCCGACCAGCGGATAGGTCGTGACGACGATCTGACCTCTGGACGACGGGTCCGTGAGGTTTTCCTGATAACCAGACATCACTGTGGAAAAAACAACTTCTCCAAAAACAGGCGCCCTGTATCCGAAGGGTTCTCCTTCAAAAACACTTCCATCCTCGAGGACCAAATAACTTTTCGCCATCGAGAATCAATCAGAGATAAGGACTGTATTTAATAGCTTGGGGAAGGTTCTGACATAGCGTATCTCCCATTGTCCAATATTAGACAAACCCCCCTCTATTGAACGAAATAGGGATAAAGAACTACCCCTTTAGGATTGTCATGCGGATCTTGGAGAAGGACATCAACGGCGGGAACATAAGGGTCATGCTGGAAACGGATGAGGATGTCTGGCACCTTTACAATGTCCTTGAGACCGGAGATACGGTGACGGCTTCCACCACAAGGAGGGAGGAGAAGTCGGCGGATAAGCTCAGGGCCGAGAGATCCGAGAAGAAAAGGATGACCCTCGGAATAAGGGTGGAGAAGATCGAGTTCTCGGAGGACGACATAAGGCTGAGGGTCCTCGGGACCATAGAAACGGGCCCGCAGGACATCGGGCAGCACCATACGCTGATATTCGAGATAGGAGACAACCTCCTCATCACCAAAACAAAATGGAAAGGTTCCCAGATAGAAAGGTTGGACCGGGCGGTAAGGGATTCCAGGAAGCCGAAGATACTTTTCATTTCCCTTGACCAGGACGATGCCACCATTGCTGTGCTCAGGCAGTTCGGATTGAAGGAGATCGCAAGCATAAGGTCCATGAGGTCCGGGAAGCAGTACGAGGAAAAGACCAAGGAGGACGGCTACCACAGCGAGATAATCTCCAAGATAGGTCCGCTCGTGTCGGAGAACATGCCCATCGTGCTTTTAGGGCCAGGATTCGAGAAGGAGTCCCTTGCGGACGACATGAAGAGCAAAGGGTACAAAGGCCTCCATGTGCACCATACGGGACAGTCCGGAATGGCCGGAGTGAACGAATTGATAAAGACCGGCATGGGCGCGGATATACTGAAAGAGTCTTCCGTGGGCGTGGAGATGGAAACTGTGGAGAAGCTCATGTCGGAGATAGGGAAGGACGGCCTGGCGACGTACGGCCCCAGCGAGGTCGCCGCTGCAGCCGACGCGGGGGCTGTGGACACTCTTTTGATACTTGATTCCAAACTCAGGGAGCAGGATCTGGACATCCTCATACGGACCGTAGAGGCTCAGCAGGGAAAGGTCCTGATAGTGTCCGGGCAGCACGACTCGGGAAAAGAGCTGTCCGCACTGGGCGGAATGGGTGCTATTTTAAGATACAAACAGTAATATTCCCGTGCGTTTAAGAAAAAATAACTAACCTCTGTTGTACGGTCTCAGAAAACTTTTAATCATATTCCGACACTAACCGTTTTAGTCAGTAACCAAACGATGTTTTCTGGTTATGGTGTAGCAATGGGGGAATTGCAATGAAAACAATAAACGAGGTTAACAACATCCTGAAAAAATACGACGTGTGCGTCTGTGACACCACTCTCAGAGACGGAGAGCAGACGGCGGGGATCGTGTTTTCCAACATAGAGAAATACAGGATCGCCCAGCTTCTGGACGAAGCTGGCGTCCAGCAGATAGAAGCCGGCATCCCGACAATGGGTGCCGATGAGAAGAAAGCGGTCAAACACATAGCGCATATGAAGCTTAACGCCTCTGTGCTCGGATGGAACAGGGCCAACATAGCAGACATAGACACAAGCATAGACTGCGACGTTGACTCCGTGGCGATATCCATGTCATCTTCCGACATACACATAGAGCATAAGCTCAAGAAGAGCAGGGAATGGATACTCGAGCAGGTCCAGAAGAGCGTTGAGCATGCAAAGGCGCATGGACTGTATGTTTCATGCAACGCAGAGGACGCTTCCCGCGCGGATATGGGTTTCCTCATCCAGTTTGCGAAGACGGCGAAAGAGGCCGGCGCAGACCGTCTGAGATACTGCGATACCATAGGGAGAGAGAACCCGTTCACGTGTGCAGAGAGGGTCAAGAAGATAATCGACGAGGTCGGTATAGCTATCG
>JAISVN010000110.1 GCA_031271555.1 Candidatus Methanoplasma sp. | reverse complement strand
ATGCCTCTGGGTTCGCCTTCCTCATCTTTTCTACGCCTTTCAGAGTGCCTACGAAATCCGCATCTCCCGCCGATGCCGTTGTATCAAAGTTGAATCCCTCGCCGCCGGCCGCCATTATTCTGGAGGTTATGAAATCAATGTCTTCGGCTATGTGTTCGGCTGCCGCTTCGGCCGCAGCCATTCCTTCCTCGATCTTGAACTCCCTCATGAGGTCGGCCGGGTTTCCGTACGGCCCATCCGGAGCATAATAGAGGCCCATGTTCGGCATTGCACCGTAGAACAACGGAACTGTCGAGAGGGCCTGAGCCTTCTCCATGATCATCATTTCGAACGATATTATCGGTTTCACTGCTTTTATGCTGTAATCGATATGGGCAAGCTGGAATGAATCCAATCCCAAAGCCCTCTCGTGGACCATTATGGAGTCTGTCCTGCTCATGTCTATGCCGTTGCCGCTGCTTCCGCTGTCGATCATGAGTTTGTAAGGTCCTCCGTCTTCAGTGAGGACGACCTCCTCGCCCGGACATACGCTTACAGCACGGCTTTTGTCGCATATTATCTCGCACAGAGCCTCTACTTCGCTGGCGTTGAGATATTTAGCGCCTGAACAGACAGATGCATCATCCATTCCGGCCTGAATGTCGTTCATGACCTGTTCTTTGGTCATCTCGATCCTTCTGCCGTCCCCCATTCGTGTGATCACCATTTTTTCACACTCCTATGATTTTCGCTTTGGAGACTGTCTCGCTTGCGGATTCTCCGTATATGTCCGCACCGATCTTGTCTGCATACGCCTGAGTGACCGGGGCTCCGCCTATCATCACGGTCGTCTTGTCGCGCAGTCCTGCTTCTTTAAGGAGTTCGATCACTTCTTTTTGGACTGTCATTGTCGTTGTCATGAGTGCGGACATTCCGCAATATGTGCATCCGCCCTTCACTTCATTAACGAATGATGCCTTCGGCACATCTCTTCCCAGATCATGAACGTCAAAACCTGCACACTGCAGCATCGTCGAGCATATCGACTTGCCTATGTCGTGGACATCGCCTTCAACGGTTCCCATGACCACCGATCTTTTCTCTGTTCCTTTCTCGCCGTTCGTCAAAAGCTCGGGCTCCAGAACCTCCATGGCCTTTTTCATCCCCGCTGCCGCACTCAAAACATGCGGCAGGAACAATTTCCCTCTCTCGAACAGAACTCCCACTTCGGTCATACCTGCCCCGAGGCCGTCGATTATTGCCGTTGCGGGCATTCCTGCCTTCCTTGATTCCTCAACGGCTTTCTCTATCTCGGGTACCTTGTATGATACCATTGCGTCGAAGAGTGCTTTTTCTTCTTTTGCAAACTCACTCATTTTTATTCCTTTCCCTCTGTGCTATTCTGACGGATCTGACATTTTTGACTGCCTTATCCCATCTTTTTTCACATTAGATTGACAGCTCAATCTAAGGTATAAATAGATTGAGGCCTCAATCTAATTTATTATCCATAGATTGTTTTAGTTGAGGAATCAATATACGACAATAATCAATAAAAATTGAAAAACCGAAATATCAAACAAAAGTATTATATACTCATGGTTGTACATCGGCTAGTAAACAACCATGCGGAAAATATTTGGATTTTCTCCGTTTAGGTAAGAATTAATTAATTCAGAAACCGATAGCGCTCTTATGGAGAAGTCAGTGGTTTGGGATATACTCAAGTCAGGAGGAACGGTCGGCATAGGTACTCCCGGACATGATGTTTACAACATGGCATTGGCCGAATGCGTTGAGAAGAGGATCAGATACAATACAACGCCGCTCTCCATCGAAGAAAGAAGGGCTGCGCTCTCCGACCTTTTGGGTCAGCCCGTTGACGAACGCACGAAGGTCGTCCCGCCCTTCCATTGCGATCTCGGATTCAACATAAAACTCGGGAATAACGTTCTGATAAACTACGACTGCATCCTTCTTGATACAGGGGAGATATCCATCGGAGACAACGTGCTCATCGGCCCCGGAACGAAGATCGTTACTGCCAAACATCCCATGGCCGCAGAAAAAAGAAGGGATTGGTCCGTGTCCTGCGAACCTGTAAGAATAGAGGAAGATGTTTGGATCGGCGCAGGTGCGGTCATCCTTCCTGGTGTGACGGTCGGCGCCCGCTCCATTGTTGGGGCGGGGTCCGTTGTCACGAAGGATGTTCCTCCGGACACCGTTGTCGCCGGCAATCCTGCCAGAGTTCTGAGGTCTTTTTGATCAGAACTCCCTTCTTATGAATGCTAGCCATGACAGTATCAATGATGCTGCGCCCCATGCCACCATCGCGACACTGGCTTTGAACAGGTCCGGTGCAGCTATGAGAGTTGCTGCTTGTTCCGGAGTCAGCAGACCGGAGGATATCATCATCTCTCTTGTCATCTCCAGGAATTCTGGTATGCATGATGCTATCGTGCCGGATGCCTGGTCGACCATGAACCAAGGATCTGTCGAGATGCTTATCGCGCCAGATATCACTGACACTATTATCAGCAGGAAAACGAATGTCAATATCGCGGATGTGCTTCCTTTTTTCATTATGGAACTGAAAAACATCGCAATACCCGAAGCTGCTATGGTGAACAGTATTGCTAACCCGAGGGATGTCAGCAGACCTGCCGATACCCCTCCTGCAGCGATGAGGGACACTACCGCTATTCCCGCATAGAACAATGCGATCATCACTGTTTCGAGTACTATGCATCCGACTATTTTCCCGATGAAAATGGATGTTTTCTTTATCGGTCTTGTGAACAGTATCAGGGCTGTTCTCTCCTCGAACTCCGAGACTATCGTGACCGCCGCAAACAATGTTGCCGCCAATATTATGAGGAGGTTTACGAACGACACGTAGCTAGCTATGACATCGCCGGGGGTTTCTCCGATGTTCCCTCCGAAAACATATGGAAGAGCTGTCGTAAGTGCAAAAACTATGGCGATCAAAACGACGTAAAGAGTGAATCTTTTCCCGCGTATGAATTTTCGGATCTCATTTTTCGCCACAACATAAGACTGTCTGAGGTCATCTGTTTCGAAATACATCATCTCGACTCCTTTATTAGTTTCAGATATGCCGTTTCCAGATTGTCCTCTTCGCTCACGCTGTATGCACCTATGTTCAGGGCACTGACGTCATTGAAGAACTGAACGCGGACGCCTGCATCGCCTTTTACCATTACATCTATGTCATTTCCAAATCTTTCAGCAGAAATGACGTTGTTCAGCCCCATGACTTTAGAAATGGTCTCCTTGTTCGGTGCCTCTTCGACCTTGACGATCATTCTCTTTGTGCCGTCTGAGTTCCCAATTATGCTTATGTCATCCTGAACGATCATCTTCCCATGGTTGATCAGTGCTATCCTGTCGCAGAGGTCGCTGACCTCATGGAGTACGTGAGAGCTCATGATCACCGTGAGGTTGTTGGAGTCGTTCCTGAGGTTCTTCAAAACCTCTCTCATCTCCGCCATCCCTCTGGGATCCAGGCCTGATGTCGGCTCGTCCAGTATGATCACGTTGGGATTGTTCATGAGCGCCTGGCCGAGGGCTATCCTCTGCCTCATGCCTTTCGAGAACGTTCCGATCTTCTTGTTTTCCCATTCCGTCATCTTGACCTTTGCCAATATCCTGGAGGTCTCGCTGCTTATGGATTCGGCGCTCATGCCGATTATCTGTCCCACATACTTCAGGGTCTCTTTCGGCGTCAGATATGAGTAGAACTCAGGCGTCTCGACCACTGTCCCCACGCCCGTAAGCGCTGCCTTGGGATCCTTGGTGACATCGATGCCGTTGATGTATGCCTCCCCGGATGTCGCATTTATCAGATGCGTCAGGATCTTCAGCGTAGTACTCTTGCCTGCGCCGTTCGGTCCAAGAAAACCTGTGAAACTGTTTTTCTTTATGGAGAGGTTCAGATCGTCGACAGCGACGAAAGTCCCATACTCTTTCCTGAGATTAACTATCTCTATAGGATTGTCGGATGACATGACAACTCCATACTGATACATAACTTAAATCTGTTGATTGGAGACTCAGTTTTTTCGTATTCTGCCGTCAACTTTTCTTTTTGTCCCACGCTTTATAGTTTTTGCCATCTGGCATGACTGGACCGCTATCACAGACGGGGCATGATCCAGGAAATTGTAAAAGGAGGCCAGTCCCGTGAGCGCCTTTCTGTGGAAATCCTTCTCCAGCCCCCGTACATAATTATCTCTTTTCAGAATATTATCTAGGAAACTTTCCACGTCGTCCGCTTTCGATGCGGTCACCACCGAGCCGACATCTTCCGCAATGTGCCCGTCGCTTCCGCCGGTTATTCCCACACCGTATCTTTTGAAGGACCGTATGGCCTCTATGTTGTCCTCCCTGGTCATGCCTCCGCATATGACCTCGTAAGCATCCAGCCTGCATATCACATCATCCGGGATGTACCCTTTCCTGTTGCATATCTCCACGCCTTTGTTCGAACCCAGATATCCCATCGGGTGTGCTCCGGATACGACGCAGTTCCGTTCCTCCAGGATATCCATGAGCTTCTCTGTAGAGCAATCCTTTAGCGCGAGCCAGGGGCACGACTGCAGACGCGGCCTTATTTCCTCCTGCCAGAAGTTCTGGAGGTCTTTCATATCATAGAAATAAGTGAGTATGTGGGGGCCGTCGGATGTGCTGACCTCCATTCCGGGGATTATTAGGAGGTCCTCCCGTTCGATATCTATCGTTTCCAGGGAACTTATGAGGTTGTGGTCGGTGACGGCCATTCCCACATTCCTGGATCTGGCTATTTTGATCAGCCGCCTGATGTCGCTGTATGAGTCAGAGCAGTCGGTATGAATGTGCATATCGGCGCAGAGATGTCCATCCTCCGCCAACATCCCCCAATCGGGATTTTCGAATTTTATTCTCGGTCTTTCACTGCTATTCATCTCAGGCATAACGAGCGCCACATATCTTCCGACATTGACAGTGTCTCTTCCTCATCGATCGTCTTTACTGCGAAG
>JAISVN010000088.1 GCA_031271555.1 Candidatus Methanoplasma sp. | reverse complement strand
CGCTGATGCAGACGCGATCACGAAGGAGTTCACATGGGAATAAAAAAGATGGATATGACCGTGGCTGTTGCCGGAGTCATATTCATGATCGTGATCATCGGAGAAGTCGCGGCATATGGTCTCGACCGCGACACATACAGCGCAGATGTCGAACTCGATGGGGATTCGATAGCATTCCATATCGACACTCCCGGCCCCAGAACGTACTCGGCCATTGCGTTCGACAGCAAAGGATTCTCTTCTATTGAGACACTGTACATATATGCCGATGCTGACTACGACAGATTCCTCAAAGATGCACAGAACAACATCGATATCACTGGCATAGATCTCGAACACGCAACGGATCAGATCGTGAAATCATTGAAAAACAAAGGTTTGGACAACATATACGTTTACAACGGCGATGAGCTTTACAAAGCGATGAGAGCAGACGGATCGTCTGCAGGCAAGGGATTGCTTGTTTTATCCTATTCTCTGCCCGAAAGCATCTATAAAGGATCGGTCGGCGACCTTATCTTCTCCTGGATCGGCAACGGCGGCAGCATATATTGGGCCGGATCCCCGATAGGAGGATTCTATTCCACAGACGACAGGCTGGTTGCGGTCGATGACGGCTGGAAGCTGTTTGTTAACAGCGGCGATATGAACAAGGACATAGAGTATGCAACAGAACGCATAGATGCGGACGGACTGACGGAAGCGTTGGGCCTGAAGTGGAGCAGGGTGCTTTACAGCCCGCGTGCGGATACCGTTCCTGGCTCTTTTTCGATAGGATACTCCCAAGACGGCTATGCGAGCATAACGTTCTGTCCGTATGAAAAGGGCATGGTCTGCATATTCGGAGGGGAGACCTATGAAAGGCACCTTGCCGACGATATATCCCAGGTTATAGCATCCGGCATATCCCATGCGACCGATGTGCTCGGGATATCCAGCGGAAGTGTGGACGGCACCGAGGAAGGTTCCATAAAGATCCTAGAAAATGCTGAAGAAGTGAAGGTCTACATAAATGTCGGAGGGTACTTCACAGTGTACGGGAGGGCGTTTGATGTTTGATCATTCAGCCCTGAGGTCTGCTGCAGGCGGATTCGTTCGAAGTCCTCTGTTCATAGTTATCCTGACGGGAGTGATCCTGCGCCTCGTATTATTCCCGCTGACCGAGGGGAGCTACGATGCCGAGCATTGGGCTACAGTGATCAAGAACATTGAAAGCGGAAACGGGTTATACGAACTGGAAGGGTACTGGTACACTCCTGTGTGGGGATATCTTTTGTCTTTCGTCTCCCTTGTTCAGGATGCGTTCCTTAACATAGATGTCTTGGGCATGAGAGTGCCTGAGGCACTCGTGGTGGAATCTTACGGCGGCAACTGGATCGTATCTGCCACCGTGACATCCGTCGCATTCAACTGCGCCGTGAAGTCGCTGTTCCTGATCTCCGATCTGCTGGTCGGATACATACTGTATAAGATAATCAAAGAAAAGACCGGCGACCCTAAGAAGGCCACTATGGGTTTCGCACTGTGGTTCATCTGTCCGCTGGTAATATGCTCGACCTCGGCCCAGGGCATGTTCGATACGTTTTCCGTCCTGTTCACACTTCTGTGCATCACGTTCATAAGAAAGGACAGACTGTTTTTGGGAGGAATGATGTTCACCTTCGCGGTCCTGACGAAATTCTTCCCCGCATACCTCATATTCATATTGGCTGTATACATCCTTATCAAGCACAGAGATGATGGAAAGGGCATAAGATCGCTCATGATCGCCGGAGCAGGCGCATTGCTGGCATTTGTTGTGATTATGTTCCCACAGATCCTTGACGGGACACTTTCCGAAAGCTTCCTGTTCCTGTCTTCCCGCACAAGCATTGGAGGTTCGACTCTGTTCGAGACCTTGGTCCCTCAGATCACCATCCTGTTCTTTACCGCATGCGTAGCGGTGGCCGTACTGCTTGCGTATAAAATGTACAAAAGCAGAGACTGCGACCCGGACGATGCCCTCTTCAAATATGCGCTGATGACGATCGCACTACTGTTCCTGTATCCTCCGCTCCCCCAGTACCTAATACTGCTGATGCCGTTCCTTGCAATATACATTGCAACCAAGAAGAGGGAACTTTGGAAGGGCTGGTTTGTACTCTCTGTCGGAGCTACGGTCTTTGCGGTCCTGGGGAATCTCCTGTTCCTCCTGTCCTTTTCAACATTCACAGGCATAGTGTCTTTGGACCGTCTGATATCGCTGATAGAAGGGTTCCATTCGACAACGCTCTTTGGGGTTGAGATAATGACCGTCCTCTTCTATGTGTTGGGTGCACTGCAATATATCGGCATTATGGCGGTCATATGGATGATATTTAAGCAACCTGTTTCAGAGTTCATATCCAGGAAGAAAAGCGGAACCCATGCTGATGACGCTTCATTGGACGATGTGGCGGCAAGATGAAAAGCGGGACGAACGGTCCAAGCACGGCCGCCGCTCCGAGTGACCGTTCAAAAGTTTGACAAAAAAAAATTATCTCAAGGATTTCAAGTTATCTTGGCCTGTTGTTTCATGCTTAATGCGTACATATCGTTTATCTATCTGTTTGAACCATTCACGGTGTGGAGAATATATGAGGATAGTTGACGTCAATCCGTTCTTTTACCCATTCAGAGGTGGCATAGAACACAGGATGCATGATACCAGCCGGCTGCTTGCTGCAAAAGGCCATGATGTCACTGTGCTCACAGGCAGATTGCCGGATACTCCCGAAGAGGAGATCACAAAGGACGGTTACCGGATAATCAGGTTGAAATCCACTATTTTGAACATATACAATCCGCCTTTCATATCATCCAAGGGCGTTCTTGAGGCTTTGAACGGTCTTGATGCAGACATCGTCAATTACAATTACAGATGGGCCCCGAGCTACAACAAAGATCTGAAAAAGTATGACGGCAGGAAGGTCTTTACCTACCATAACATGTGGGGCGAAGGCATAGGAATGCAAGCCAAAATATCAGAAATGAACGACAACCGTTTCAGAACATGCCTTGGCACATTCGACCATATCATAGCAGTAAGCGATTATGTCAGGAACGACCTGTTAAAGAGGGGATACTCTCAAGATTACGTAACATCCGTACCGACCGGCCTGTCCGGGTATCCGGAGGCCGGCAAAGGCGACGGAGATTTCATACTGTCTCTGGGAAGGCTCGTAAGGACGAAGGGGCTGGACTATCTCATAGAAGCCATGAAGGATGTTGACTGCAAGCTGATAATATGCGGTAAGGGGCCGGATCAGAAACGTCTGCAGAAGATGATAGATAAGTTTGATCTCGGGGACAGAATTGAAATGAGAGGATGGGTCGAAGAGGGAGAGAAAGAGAGGCTGATGGGTTCATGCAGATTCTTTGTCATGCCGTCTCTTTTCGAATCTTTTGGTCTGGCCGCGGCAGAGCTGATGTCGCACGGAAGACCAATAGTGCATACAGACGTCAACGGATTGCCCGATACGGTAAAGGACGGGGGAGTCTCTGTACCGCCGAAGGACCCTGCGGCACTGGCAAAAGCCATGAACATGCTCCTTGAGGATCCCGCACATACCGAAGAACTCGGGCATAATGCATGACAGCAGGCTCAGGCGTACAAAGGGGACGGCCTGATACCGAAAATAG
>JAISVN010000057.1 GCA_031271555.1 Candidatus Methanoplasma sp. | reverse complement strand
ATGAATGACTATGTAGTATGGGAGAAATCCACGCCAAGAGCCATAGCGGCAGTTGCCGCAGGTGCCGGACTCGGAGTGTGCGGTGCTGCGATGCAGAGCGCACTCAAGAATCCTCTTGCAGACCCATACATGACCGGCATAGCCTCCGGGGCGGATTTTGGCGTTTCTTTGGCGGTGATAGCGGGAATAGTCTTCATTCCATTCCTGCCCGGAACTCTCGGAATGATCTCTAATGCCTTCGTCCTCTCGCTGATTCCGGCAATGGTCATCATCGGCATATCCTCTTTGAAGAAACGCGCCGGACCGACAATGATGATCCTTATAGGCATAGCCGTGATGTATGTGTTCTCAGCGTTCACCACGATGCTGAAGCTGGCGGCTTCGGATGAGGCCTATGCGGAAGTGTTCACATGGTCCCTCGGGACATTGGGCAGTTCGACGTGGAACACTGTGCCGTTCCTGATCTTTGCGGCCGTTGTCGGCATCACAGTACTGTATATGATGCATGCAAAGCTCAATCTTCTGTCCACCGACGACGGCATGGCGTTATCGTCAGGCATAGATCCCAAGAGAGTGAGATTGATTGCCATAGTGGTCGTTTCCCTCGTTACTGCAACATTGGTGTGCTTTACAGGGACGATAGGATTCGTAGGATTGGTGGCGCCCCACATAATGAGGATATTTATAGGATCCGACAACAGGTTCCTTATACCCGCATCAGCCGCGTGCGGTGCTTTCGTTCTCGCATGTTCGGATTGTATTGCGATAGAAGTGATTTCGACCGGATTGCCTGTGGGTGTTATAACATCCTTGATCGGCGGTCCGCTGTTCATTTACATTTTGATAAATCAACACAAAAAAGTATGGAACTGAGGAATGGATATGGAATTGGAATTAAAAGATGTGTCATTCGGATATGACGAAAAGTTGGTGATCAAGGACATCTCCTTCAAGATAGAACGCTCAGAGTTGATATCCGTACTGGGACCAAACGGCGTGGGAAAATCCACGCTCATCCATTGCATGAACCGCATTCTCACACCCAATTCAGGCAGCGTCAGGGTCGACGGCGTAGATGTGAAAGAGATACCTTCGAAAGAATTGGCCAAAATGATAGGATATGTTCCCTGCTCGTCTTCGACCACTTTCCCTATGTCGGTAGCTGATACAGTCATGCTCGGAAGATATCCGCACAGCGGTAATCGAAGGACCGACAAGGATCTCCGTGTGGTGCATTCTGTCATCAGGCTGCTCGGCATAGAAGACCTGTCAATGCGCTCATTCAACGAATTGAGTGCGGGACAACATCAGAAGGTCATGCTCGCCAGAGGTCTTGCTCAGGAATCCAAGATCTTGCTTTTGGATGAGCCCACTTCAAATCTGGACATCAAACATCAGATGGCGGTCGCAAGATTGCTGAAGAACCTTTCCCGCGTGAAGGATATAATCGTGATCATGATCTGCCACGACCTCAACATAGCATCGAGATATTCGGACCGCATCATAATGATGCACGAGGGGTCCGTGTTCGCCGACGGTACGCCTGATGAAGTCATCACGCCTGAGAACATAGAGACGGTTTACGGAGTAAAATGCGAAAAGACGATGTTCGAGGGGTGTCCTCATATAATGCTCTGCGATTCCTGCGACGAAGCGCTGAACCTTGCCGATGGAGAACATCTCGCGCAAGAGGATTGATTCTATCTGACCTCGGAGATGTCTTCGTTCAATACTCATCAGAGCCGACAACGTTCTGTAGCACCGAAGAAAAACCTTGGATTTCGGATGTTCATTATTCAAACGCTCAGACCGATCTTCATCCCAAACTTAATAAAAAGCACAGCAATCCGTAATCATGGCGTTGGACCCAAGATACAAAGCGGTCGGTCTTGACATGGATGGTACTTTCATGAATACCAAGATCGACTACATGAAGCTGGGAAATGTCATTTTTGACGAACTTGTCGAGATCGGCGTCCCGCCGTCTGCCATTATCAGGAACAGAGGGTCGAAGGCCGAATTGGAAAGCGGGATCGCATGGCTCAAAAGAAACGGGATGAGCGATGAGGCACACACCCTGAATGAACGCATATCCAAACGTTCGACCTCTGTGGAGATGGAGTATTGCGACGTATCGAGACCGTTCGAAGGCGCCACAGAGGCAGTTAAGGCCCTCAAAAGAGAAGGTTACAAAGTAGGTATACTCACCAGAGGAGGACACTCGTATGCGGAATGCATACTGAGGAAGAGCAATGTGCTGGACCTTTTCGATGCCATAATTGCGAGGGACGATTTTCCGAACGAGGAGTCCAAACCTTCCCCGAAAGCGATGGTCAATCTCGGGAACGCTCTGGGAGTAAAGCCGGAAGAGATACTGTTCCTCGGCGACCACGAGATAGATTGGCTTACGGCAAGGGACTCAGGCGCAGGATTCTACGGGGTCCTCACAGGAGGATTCCGTCTTGAAGATTGGAGGGCCGCCGATGAAAGGATATCCGTGATAGAAGGCGTTGCCTCATTGCTTAAAATGATGAGAGACTGAATATTCTGCATGGCAGCGGATACGGCAAAAGTGTTCGGTAAGGCTGCAAACATGAACAGTTGTAATAAAAACGCTCCCTTCGGCCGAAAGGAGTGAATAAAAGGTTTTTTGAATGTTGTTTACTCGGTACCGTCTCCCAGCTTATGGGTCCTGTCCATGTCTTTGCGGCGTTCGAGCTCGTTGTACCTGAACCTCTTCTTGTTGTCGACGAACGTTGTGTTCACCGGCAGGAGCTTCTTTATGGTCTGCATGAGCGTGCTTCCGACCCCCATGAGCTGCTTGCCCATGTTGATGCCGAACCTCGTCTTGCCGCAGACCAGGTGTCCGGGGTTGATCACATCGCGCGGATCGAGCATGGTCTTCATATGCCTCATGTATTCCACTGTGGATGCGTCGTGTATGGTGTCCCGGTTCCCTGCGCAGAACACACCGAATCCGGTTGTCCTTCCGCTGTACTCCACGGCCCTGTCCCCGAGATAGAAGTTGAACGCGAACGCGGTCATTCCCAAGAGGGATTCGTCATCCTTGAAGTAGTAGGGCATGAACAAAGCCGTGTTGCGGTCTACGATCACACCTATGACCCCGCCTGCCTCCATCTTCATCTTTTCGAATCCGCTGTAGCACTCGTCCGTGAACGGGCCCCACTGCGAAACGGGAACGATGACCTCGGCGGGGATCTCTCCGACACCCACCCTTCTGGCTCTGAACTCGTAGCATCTCTCTTCCCACTCGTGTTCGGCTATGTGGTCGTTGATCCTCCTGCCTCCGAGTTCCGATGCGATGACGTCGAGTTCCGCTATGTCCCTGTCGACGAACGCCTGGTCGCCCTGCAGGGTGACGAGCAGAAGGTTCTTGACCTTCGGCGCATCCATGCCTGCCTTCCTCTGGTTTGCGAAGTGAAGCTCGTCGGAGAAGGCTATGTGCAGAGGCTTGATGCTCGGGTGGTTGACTATCTTCTGTATGGTCCCGTGCATGTCCTTGAGCTGCTCGTAGCAGTATGCGATCGGCTTGATCACTCCCATCGGGTAGATCCTGAATGTGACCGTTCCGAACACGCAGAGTGTTCCTTCCGATCCGGAGAATATCTGGTTAAGGTTGTACCCGTTCCTGTATGTGCCGAGGCTGTTGTTTCCGGTCTCCAGAACGGTTCCGTCGGAGAGGATGACCTCCATGTTCAGGATGTTGTCCTTCGCGGCGCCGTATTTGTATGATCCGATACCCATTCCGTTCGTGGCTATCCAAGCTCCGAGCGTTGCGGAGGGGAAACTCGATGGGTATGATCCGATTATGTATCCTTTCTTCATGCAGGCTTCCAGGAGCTCTTTCCACGTGCATCCGGCACCCACTTTGACATAGAGTTCCTCTGTGTTTATCTCTACGATCTTATTCATCTTCGATGAAAGGTCCACTACTATGCCTGCGTTGGTGGGCATGCAGCCTCCGAGTCCCCATGAGGAGTTGCCTCTCGGGACTATGGGTATTCCGTACCTGTGCGCTATCCTTACCACATCTGAGATCTGAGTGACGGAGGACGGCCTTACGACCACGTCCGGAATGTTGTTGAATGCTATACCGGCTTCCTTTGGCAGAGGTGCCATGTCCTTGCTGTACAGCAGAAGGTCGACGCCGTTGGTCGTCACATTGTTCTTTCCCATCACATTCTCCAGTTCGGAGATGATCTCTGGAGTTACCTTTCTGCTGAGGTCCTTGCGTTCCTCTTCCGCCTTGGCTGACGGGGTCCACTTGAACGAGTTGCATTCGAGCGACCTTCCGCCGAACCTTGCGGCCTTCTCAGCAAGAGAGTCCGAAGCTCCGGCGGCTATGACGTATGCGGTGCTGCGGTCTGCTATCGTACCGTATGCCTGGCCGTCCAATGCTGAAACGAGGTCCTTCCAGTTCTTGACAGGAACTATGGCCTTTGATCTCTTTGCGGCCTTCGGTTTGCATATAGCTTTGCATACCTTGCATGCGACATCCTTGTCGATCTTCGCTGCAGGTATCTTCTCCATCATAGCATCGATGGACTGCACTTCGAGGTCTATGGACCCGTCTGCGCCGTCAAGCGATATTGTGATCGTCCTGTTCTTGCCACACCATGCTATGTTGCGCGGTTTGATGCTGGGGTGCTGGACTATGCCGGTTATCGCTTTCTGCATGTCGTCTATGGACGAGAACTCGTATGCGAGGAGCTTCTTGATCCCTTTGGGGCTCAGCTTGAGCGTTGCCTCGGTCACTATGCCGAGGGTTCCCTCTGAACCGGAGAACAGCTGCGTCAGGTTGTATCCGGACATGTAGTATCCGATGTCGTCGTAACCTGTCTCAACGACGGATGCATCCTCGACCACTGCCTGAAGGTTTATCACATTGTCCTTGGAGTTGCCGTATTTGTATGTGCCGTATCCGATTCCGTTCGCCACTACCCATGATCCTACGGTGGATGACCTGTCGAAGGGGTACGATCCGAGAGTGAATCCTTCTTTCTCGCATGCTTCGATCAGGGTTTTGAAATCGCATCCCGCTCCTGCCCTGACCGACATGGAGACCGCATCGATCTTCACGATGCCGTCGATCTTTGACAGATCAATGAGCACTCCTCCCTTGGCGTGTCTTGTTCCGTCCGTTGCCCAAGAAGGATTATTGCTGGAAACGACCTTTACATTGTTCTTTTTTGCTATCGCAACCACTTTGGAGACCTCATCTGCGTTCTTGGGTGTGACGCATACTCCTGCGTCCCCGCATCCGCACCCGCCGTCGCAGACCTTGACATTCTCATTTCCGATTGCCATTCTGACTGCTTCGACGACCTCCGCGATCGATTCCGGTTTATTTTCATTCACTGAATTCATGACTTGCCTCCGTGCCTTAAAAGCGCGATTATTAATTAAAAGCGGGTAGCGATTGATATATTATAAGGGTTTGCAGAATGGCCCAGCCCAGCAGGCCGTCAGCGGCCGACCAGCGGTTGGGCATATGGAGTGAAACGCGCATCTGCGCATATCCTTTCCCTCGATGCCTGGTTCAATAGGAACAGATGGGTGGAGCATCTGCAGTCCGAACAGCCGAATCCCTTTATGCATCCCGACCCTCCGCTCTCCTCCACGATCCTTCCCAACTCGCATTCGTCTTCGCCGTTCGCGGACTCGTATGCGGTCATGTTCCCGCCTCTCATTGTCAGGTAGTCTATATGCCAGCGGAGCTTCTTGTCTTTGGACATGTGCCTGCTTATCCTCTGGTCCAGGCCGCTCATCGCACTGCCGACGTAACAGTAGGTGCCTTCCTCAAACCTCATGATACCCAGCGCACCGACTTCCATCTCCGTCTCAGGCATATCGAATATCAGTAGGTAGGTCCCTTTACGAACCGCTCTTCCTTTTCTCATCTTCGTGGCGGACCTCTGAGCGCGTCATTATCCGTATCAGTATGCTGCTGTCGTTGATCTTGGAGGGAGAAAGCCTGCATATCTCCCCGATCCTGCGGCCGTATATCTCCATCTTCTCGATTTCCTCGTGATGTTCCTCGTATCCTATCTTGACCCTCAGTCCGTCCAGATGAAGGACCACCGGGGCCGGCCTGAGGCACATATTGACCGGCTCGTATTCCTCGAGCAGCTGTTTTATCTCCGCCGGGTTTATGAACAGGGGGTCCTCGTCCAGAAGCCTCTTCTTGTCCTTCAGGACCCTGACCACGCTGTCGGCGATCTCGTCCAGTTTCTCCCTTTCGCCGGTGCTCCTCATCCTCGAGGCCTTCCTTCCGACGCCGGGTATTATAGCATCGCACTTGTCGTCGATGCCTTCCGGCATTGGTCCCGAGACCAGTATCGTGGGTACGTTTATGTCGCTGAAAAGATCGGTCTTGGCCTCTACGCACGACTTGAAGTTCCCGAGGGAGAATATCGCCGCATCGTACTCGTCAATTATCATCTTCTCTTCCAGGCTTATCTGTGCGGTCAGCTTCCCCCTGCCTCTCGCCAATCCCATGACGACTGTTATCGCGCCCTGTTTCCTGAGGTGCTCCGCTATGTCGCATATCGGGTGGGGCATATGGTGGCGCCCCAGCGTCGGACCGACCACGGCGATCTCGGTGCCTGCGAGCGGCACCGGCCTGACCTCTCCTCCGATCTCTCTGCAGAAATCGGTGACCGTCTTGATGTCCTCTTCCGGGATCGACATGGTCGCGGTCAGCATCTGTGC
>JAISVN010000040.1 GCA_031271555.1 Candidatus Methanoplasma sp. | reverse complement strand
TCTTATTTCGGATGGGTCGCCCATTACTCCGGCCTCTTTGCAGTTCCTGTAGAATTCCGAGTATACCGCTCCGGCCTCCCTGACCGCGCGTTTTATCCTGCCGTCCGCTTTCGTGACTATCTCTTCGGCCTCAGCCTCGGCATCCGCGCCTTTGCCTGTCCATGCGCCCCTGCATGACAGGTCCAATTCGACCTTCACTCTGTCGCCGACGTAGATGTGGTACGGGAACTGTCTGCAGTAGGTCGGTCTTTTATCGTACACTTTGCATCTGCGTCCGTTGAGAAAGACGCATGAGCCCTTTCCCTTCTTCAGTGCGAGTGCCAGATACGGTTCGGGACCTTTGCTCTTGACCAATTCCCTCGGGTGATTCCTTTCGAAGAAGTGCCTTTCTTCCGTAAGGACCTCCGGCTGGCAGAGACAGCACAGGCCGCAGCCCTCCGGACATTCGGCTTTCTTTCCCCTTACCTCAGAATAATCGACCTCATAATTTGCCATACGCATCCTCTCCGATCCTGTCTCCGCAGAATTCCCCTCCGTCGATCTGTACCTCTCCCCTCACCATCACGATCTCCGGGAACACCGCTTCCCATCCGTCATACGGTGAATGACCGGCCTTGCTATGAAGTTTTCTTACGTTTATGTCGGTGAACTTCCTGACATCGAACACCGCAAGGTCTGCGTCGTATCCTTCCTTGATCTTTCCTTTCTTCATTCCGAAAGATGCGGCCGGCACCTCCGATCCCATGGATACCGCCTGAGACAGGGGGATCGTGTTCTTCCTCACCATGTTCATGACTATCGGCATCGTGGTCTCCACTCCGGGGATCCCGCTCGGTGCGGAATCAAAATCCTGTGACTTGTCCGCCGTAGTGTGGGGGGCGTGATCGCTGCCGAACATGGATATCTTGTTCCCGATGAACATTTTGTAGAGCTTGTCTCTCACGGCGGCGTTCCTTATCGGAGGGTTGACCTTGTACTCAGACGTCGAATATCTGTCCGGCTCGAAGAACAGGTGGTGCAGCGTCACTTCGGTCGTGAAACCAAGCTCGTTCGCAAGGGCCACACTTTCAGCGTTAGTGTTGTGGCATATGTTGATATTCTTGCCTTTGAAACGCGACAGCCTTCTCAGGGCGTTGATCTCCGCTTCGACCGGACGGTTCCTGAGGTGGTCCCTGCAGTTCTTCTCCGGTTCCCTGAGGATGAGATCATCATCCTCCGCATGTACGCTTACTCTTTTCCCGGTGCCGAATATATCGCGCATCGCGGAACCTATCTCAGCATCATCGTTCAGAAGTATCTTCCCGGTGGTCGAACCCATGAACAGCTTGAATCCCGGGACCAAAGGCGCCAGGAGGTTCGCTCTGCATCCGGGAGTGACGGCGGCGAACAGCCCATAGTCTGTGTATGCCTTGCGCTTTACATGGCTCTTCTTCTCCAGAAGCGCATCCACATCTGCTACCGGCGGGACAGTGTTCGGCATATCCAACACGCATGTCACGCCTCCGTGCACCGCCGAAAGCGTGCCTGAGGGGAAGTCCTCTTTGTCGGTCAGCCCTGGGGCCCTGAAATGAACGTGGGGGTCCACGAACCCCGGCAGTATTATGCCGCCGGTAACGTCAATTCTTTTATCCCCTCCCTGGATCGAGCTCTTTATGGCGGATATACTTCCGTTCGCAATTCCGACCTCTGAGTATTTTATCTGTCCGTTCACGAACGCTTTTCCGCAGACGACGAGATCGTATCCCAAGAGGTCACTTCCTTACAACATCCCCGCGGGGTGATGTCTCGGAGAATACATCTCCGTTGAAAAACTCTATGATTACTCCAGGCTCCTTCCACGCATCGGGACCCAGCCCGGCCTTCATCGAAAGATGCCTCAGGAATTCCTCGGCGTCCCATCCGAATTCAAGCGGGACCTGCGGAAGCAGGAGCCCTCTCCTCCCTTTGCGGGTCAGGATAAGTCCGTCCCTACCTACTTGTATCTTCGACAGGAGCTCTTCTGGGGAGCCGTATATGACTCTTTGAGGGGGCGTCAGGATAGTTACCTCGAACGTGCACTCATTGGTTTCGTCGAACGTAAGATCATAGAACCTTGGATCGTGGCAGGCAGCTTCGGCGGACATCCTGAGAGCATCTTTCAGGGGGAATATCGGTTCCGGATATCCTATACATCCTCTCAGGTGCCCTGACGGATATTCCGATATCGTGACGAACACCCCTTTCTTCTCAGAGAAATCTTCAGGGAGCTGCGGGACTGCCGCCTCGCCTCTGGTCTCGGCCTCTGCACAGCATCTTGCCGCCTTTACCGCGGCGATGCCGTCCTCAAGTTCCATCTTTATCGCTGGCCTTCTTTGAAGGTGCGGAGGCCTTGGTTTTTGCCGACGGGGATGCTTTCTTCGGAGCTGATTTTATCTCTATCTTCTCCGGGGCTGCCGGTTTCGTCCTTCCGCTGCTTTTTGCGAAGTCCTCTGCCGCGCTCTTTCTTGCCTCTTCGGCCTTATCGGCCATATCCCTGAAGCCTTCCGGGAACGGCATGGCCTTCACGAGAGCGTTCACACCCATGACGAACTCCATCCCCATTTTCATGAAGTGCTTCTGCACTTCCGGGTCTGTGAATGCGTTGAATACTCCCTGCACAGCCTCTTTGGCCTTCTTTTTCTGCTCTTCGGCCTTCGCCTGTTCCTCTTCGATAGCGCTCTTGAAGGATTCTTTCTCTTCCTTGAAGAGCCTCTCTAATCTGACCTTCTCCTCTTTCAGGAGCCTTTCGATCATTTCCTTGTTCTCCCTGAAGAACTTCTCCAGCTCCGGATCGATGTAACTTTTGTCCTTTTCGCTCATTTCAGGCCCTCCTTTCGCTTTTGCCTTACCGGCCTCATATACCAAAGGGCGGTCATATGTCTTAAAAAGTTTGTTTTTTTCACTTGCCGTTTCCTTTGGCCCTCTTGAATTTCACTATGAGCCCCTCATCTCCGAACTCTGCGCCGAGCATCTCCGCATCGCCCAAGGTCATGGGCAGCGCGACGGTCCTCTTCTGATCCCCGGCCTTGATTATTATGGAATTGTTGTTGCCTCTGTACAGTTCCACGTCGTCCTTTTCCACAAATGGCATTTTAATGTACAGTTTGTCTATGTCTCCGTCCGTCTCGAAGTGCATGGGGCTGGTCTTTGCGTAGACCTCTGTCGGGTCCGTGTCGCCGAATATCATATCCGCCATCTCATCGAGTTTCTCGGACCCCATCATCTCCGTCTGAAGCTGATATGCATACATTATCTTCAGCGGGTCGAACGCCTCGTGGATCAGTTCCATGTAGGCGCCCTGCTCCTCCAGCTTCTTCCTCATGAACTTCCCATCGACATCGGGCGGCAGGACCTTGTTGACTATGAGACATTCAACGGTCTTGTTGTACAGGCACAGATATGTGTAGGACCGCATCGTCTCGTTGATGGGCATCCTCTCCGGGTTCAGCACCAGCCTTATTGTCGTGTTCTCCGGGTCCTCCAGGATCTCTTTGACCCTTTCCATGTTGTCCTTTATCTCCTCTATGCTTTCCATCACTTCTTTTGAAGGCAGAGGGATATCGATCACTTTTCCGACAGTG
>JAISVN010000056.1 GCA_031271555.1 Candidatus Methanoplasma sp. | reverse complement strand
ATGCAAACAAACGCAGAGAATACTTAGACATGTATGCGCACGCTTTAACCAACCACAACAGAGTGTGTGAGAAACACTATGCATCCGAGGACACCATTTATTTCAGCACTGAGTGTATTGACAGAGTTAGCAGAGGAATATTTACAGTATGACACATGACAGAGTCTTGAAACTGGTATGTTGTTTACGATAATTATTATAGATTTAGGTTCTATTCGAAAACCATATGACAGGAAGGTCATCTGAACTGGAGCGCAAAACGAGAGAGACCGACATATCTGTGAGATTGAACATAGATGGTAATGGGGACTACAACGTAGAATGCGACAGCCACTTCCTCAAGCACATGGTGGAGACATTTGCTAGGTATGGTTCGTTCGACATCTTCATGAAAGCGACAGGCGATGATGAGCACCACCTTGTCGAGGATGTTGCAATAACCCTCGGATCGGCATTCAAAAAAGCACTTGACGACAGGCCGGTGGAGAGAATGTCCACCGTCACCCTGCCCATGGATGATGCGTTGGTGATGGTGTCTGTCGACATGATAGACAGGCCGTTCGCGGATATCGATTGCCCAGACCAGCTGTACCACCACTTCCTCAGGAGCTTCGCCATGTCCTCGGGCATTACGCTGCACGTGATGGAGATAAGAGGATTCGACGACCACCACATAATCGAAGCCACATTCAAAGCGCTCGGAACAGCGCTCAAGAACGCTTCAGCCCCAAGAGAAAAAGAACTTAGCACAAAAGACAGACCGAAGGTGAGTTAAATGTCCGCAAAGAAGATCATACCGTGCCTCGACATGAAAGACGGAAAAGTCGTAAAGGGGGTCAACTTCGTTGACCTTGAGGACATAGGCTCTCCTCCTCAGCTCGCAAAGGAATACAGCGACCAGGGAGCGGATGAGATCACATTCCTTGACCTGGCCGCATCCTTGGAGCAGAGGAAGACCCTCGTCGGCCTCGTCTCCGAGACAGCCAAGATGGTCACAGTACCTTTGGCCGTGGGGGGAGGGGTCAGGAACATCGACGATATGCAGGACATCCTCAACGCAGGTGCCAGCAAGGTATCCATGAACTCTGCGGCCGTAGGCAGTCCGTCCCTGATAACAGAAGCGGCCGAAAGATTCGGCAAGAAAAGCGTGATCGTTGCGATAGATGCCAAACTTGTCGGGAAAAAGTGGGAGGTCATCACCCACGGAGGTACCAGATCTACCGGATTGGAGGTCGTGGAATGGGCCAGGAAGGTAGAGGACCTCGGTGCTGGAGAGATACTTCTGACATCGATCGATGCAGACGGCGTGAAGAACGGATACGACATCCCGATGACCAAAGCCGTGGCGGAAGCAGTGGACATACCGGTGACCGCATCCGGAGGATGCGGGAAGATCGAAGACTTCTACGAGGTCTTCGACCAGACAAAGGTCGCTTCGGCCCTGGCCGCCTCTGTGTTCCACTATAAGCTGTTCACTGTCAAGGATGTGAAGGAATACCTTAAAGACAAGGGGATCCAAGTAAGATGACCGAATTGAAATTCGATAAGGATGGATTGATAACGGTCGTTGTGCAGGACCACATAACGAACGAGGTCCTGATGGTCGCGTGGGCGAACGAAGAAGCCTTCGATCTCATGAAAAGCACGGGATACACCCACTTCTGGTCCAGAAGCAGACAGAAACTCTGGAAGAAAGGAGAGGAGTCGGGCCATGTCCAGAAGATCGTTTCCATTCAGACCGACTGCGATTCGGACACTTTGCTCGTAAGAGTGGAGCAGACGGGTCCGGCCTGCCACACGGGATCTCCGTCCTGTTTCTACGAAACTATATACGGCTCCCCCGAAGGCACGATGGATATAATCCCGGCGCTGAAGAGACTTCTGGCAGACAGGCTCGAGAATCCGAAGGAGGGCAGCTACACATGCCTCCTGTATTCCGATGAGAACAAGATGTGCAAGAAGGTCATCGAAGAAGCAGGCGAATTCGTCCTGGCACTGAAGGATAAGAACGATAATGAGGCCGCATGGGAGCTCGCAGACCTGATATACCACACAATGGTCGCGATAACGAAATCGGGACTTCCGATGGAAATGGTATACAAGAAACTGGCGGAGAGGATGAAATGAGGATAGACCTCCACACCCACACAGTATTCAGCGACGGCGAGCTCGTACCTTCGGAGCTTGTGAAGCGCGCAATGGAACTCGGCCACACCGCGATAGCGATAACCGACCACGTTGATGTCACCAACATAGACTTCATAGTGCCCAACATCATTAAGGCGGCAGAACTCAGCGGCGATTACATAACCGTCATACCTGGGGTCGAACTGACCTATGTTCCGCCGTCCAAAATAGATGCCATGGCGAAAAAGGCGAGATCGCTCGGTGCGGAGATCGTCGTGGTGCACGGCGAGACCGTTGTCGAACCGGTCCCAAAAGGCACGAATCTCAAGGCACTTATGAGCTCGAGCGTTGACATACTGGCACATCCGGGCCTTTTGACACTGGAGGAGGCGAAGCTTGCTGCAGATAACGGTATTGCCCTGGAGATCAGCGGCCGTGCCGGACACAGCCTGACCAACGGACATGTCGCATGCATGGCTAGGAAAGCAGGCGCGAAGGTCGTCATCAATTCCGATACCCATGCTCCGGAGAATCTCATGGATGAGAGATCCGCAGGCATAGTCGGATTGGGCGCAGGCCTCACGGAAGATGAGTTGAGATCCGCGCTTAACGATACTCCATACGGCATGATCAAACACCTGATAAAATAAATGCAATACGTTGCATTTTTCTTATTATTTTTACAAATAAATGCAGTCCATTGCAACTTTTTGTAAATTCATACAAATAAATACAATGGACTGCAAATTTATTATACTCCAATCCCGATATCGTTACTGAATGTCTGAAGTTTTAAGGAAAAGATACCTGGAACAGCTGAACAAGTTCAGAGACCTGAAGGAATTCGTCAAGATCATCACAGGAGTGAGGAGATGCGGAAAATCCACTCTGTTGAGGCAGTTCAGAGATGTACTCATATCTTCGGGTGTCGAAGAGAGCAGAATAATCTATGCAAATTTTGAATCAGCACATTTTTCAGACATCATCGACAAGGACTCCCTATTCAAGTTCATGTC
>JAISVN010000135.1 GCA_031271555.1 Candidatus Methanoplasma sp. | reverse complement strand
AGATAGCCGGCAAGCATTCGCTCATAATCGTCGAGCACGAACGCTCCGCGGAGAACATAGACTCGACAGCGGTTGTAACCAGCGAAGAACTGAAGAAGATAGACGATCAGGATGCTCTTACGGATCTTGTGCTTTCAAGGAGCTCCAGGAAATGATATCCCTTACGATAGGGAAATGCAGGGTCGATATCCTTCCTATCGTCAAAGGGCTCGTAAGTGAAGCGGAGAAGGTCAGCGCAGCATACGGGGACCATGAAGCATACGCAGCAGCACTGGGCATCGAAGAGATAACAGCCATAAAGCACCGGGAAAAGATCGAGGAGGTGCAGGAATTGAGCGAGATAGACATGGTGTACGTGCACCATCTGTCCAATTTCGGAGAGATAGAGTCTCCGACCCCTGCATTCTGCGAACTCATCGACCTCTGCTCGAAAGACTCTTTGGATGTAATACCTCTTGACATGAACAATGAAGAGTTCACTGAGATGTACGTCAATACCGTGAAGACCATGGAGTTCGTGAAAGAGCACAGGCTTGCCAAAAAAGGCATGAAGCGCCGTTTCGACATGTCCTCGCCGGAATCGTTCTCGATCTCCTGGGACAATTATCTGAATCAAGTAAAGGGATATGAGAAAGTAAGCCGGAAAAGAGAGGAGTACATCGCATCCCAGATCATCGATATCGCGAGATACAGAGAGTCTCTGCTCGCTGTTATCGAAGTGGAAAGGATAAATAGCATTGTAGAACATATCAAAAATGATAAACAATGACGGACGAATGCCCTAAGTGCAGAGAGAATGCCGAAAAAGGGTGCTATTTCTGCGGTGCCTGCGGTCGCTCTTTGGAAGACATAAGGGTAATTGGGCATCATCCCGTATATGAACCTGATAACAGGGGGGCCAGACCTGGCCCCGTCAGCATCATTCTTGCGATCTCCTGCATATTCATCCTTTTGGTTGCCGTTTTCGAAGTGATCACCCTTCTTGTTCACAGTGTGGATGTCTTCGGTTTCTTGGCAGACAAGGTCTACGGCTTCATAGTGATCGTACCATTCCCCGAAGTCCTGTTCAGACTAGAGGGGGGAGCATTGCAGGCTTATTGGGTGATACTGATCCTTGCGATCGTCGCCAGCGCAGTTATTGCAATAAAGAAGTTCGCCGATACGGCAAAATCATCCGGCGATATTGCCAGGCCGGATGCGATCGAGAACACTGCAGCGTTTTGGGTCTGCATATCCATGGGCGTCATGATGCTCATCAACTTCATCTCCGTGTTCATAGTGATCATGACAGGCACTGAGATAACAACCCCTTCATTAGGTAGCGAGGCGGAACAGATGTTCCTCTTGGCGGATGCATCGGTATGGGAGGAGATCATCGCCCGCGTGCTGTACATAGGGGTGCCCATGACAGTGATATCCTTGGCGATAACCAGAAAGAAGGAATCTCTGAAGTGCCTGTTCGGAGGCTTCGGGATGAGCCTCACGGCGGTCGCCCTCATACTCATATCCAGCGCCGTATTCGGTCTGGCACATTCTCCGGGATGGGACGGTCAGACTTGGAAGATAATGACCACCGGGATCATGGGCGTTCTGATCGGTTACATATTCGTACGCTTCGGGCTGTACGCAGCGATACTTCTGCACTTCATAACCGATTATCTCTCATCCTTCACATGGATGGGGGTTGGGGGTTTCGAAGCTGTCATAACCCTCGCCCTGTTGGGAGTGGGGCTTGTGGCGTTGTATTACATATTCGCAAGGCTGAAAGGCTATGTCGGAGTCGAGAATGCGATACCTAACTTCAGGAACAGTTACATAAAAAGCGATTGAAGCCGGATCATATCTTGCGCATGATCTCTTCCAGGCGCCTCTTCGATTCGATGGCGGACCCGATGCTGCGGGATTCGATTATGTAATTGCCTTTGTACCGCTTCAGTTTAGACAGTACGTTTTCGAAATCTATGTTCCCGTCCCCGATGGTCATATGGGCATCGTTCTTTCCGACATTATCATGTATGTGGATGTTCGCGATCCTTCCCTCAAAGGCCTCGGCGCATGCGTCTATCATGCCCATCGTGTTGGCGTGGCCTATGTCGAAGCATATCTTCAGATCCGTTCCTTCTATGAGCTCCAGGATCTCGCCCGGCGTCTGACCCATCATGACCGCAAACGAGGGCATGTTCTCCAATGCCGGAATAACGCCGTACTCTTTGGAACATCTATCGATCTTTTTCAGCGAATCTTTAGCAAGCATAATGGAACGGTCTTTTATGTCATGCAGGACCATCGAGTATATTCCGGGGTGTATGGTCACTGTTTCTATCCCCATCCGGTTGGCGTGGACCATGGTCTGCACCATCTCCTCGACGGATGCCTCCCTTATCCTGTCGTTCACAGCTGCGATGTTCATATCGCATATCGGGGCATGTATCGAATATCTCATGCTGTAGGAATCCTTTATCTCATTGAACCTGGAAGAGAATTTGGTAACGGAGTTCTCCGCTTCAGAGAAAATCTCCCACAGGCCGAAATCCTTCGATACCATGTCCATGATCCTTTCCGGATCCTCTATGCTGAACTGTGTGCATGATACGCCGATCATGCCCTGATCTCCTCACCGTCCACCGTTCTCGGCGCTATCTCGTCGATAAGCGACTCGGGGTCCTCGGTCTCGATCGTTGCCTGTATCGTGCCGAGTATGGCCCTCGGTTCCGTGAATGATACTTTCCCGACGGCCGCGACCTGCTTGTTCAGATGGATCACTATCCTGTTGCCTTTGATGCCTTTGAACATCACCGATCTGGTGCTGTCCAGTATCTTCTGCTTCCTGATCAGTTCAAAAAACCTCTTCGTGGTGGCCTCTCCTTTGAACCCGTGCTCCGTCCTTTCCAGCGAAGCATCCGGAAATATGTTCATAATCGCATCCCTTACCTTATTCTGATCCTCGCTGGGACATACCGGACATGTAATGCGGACCTCGGCCATGAAAAGGGCAGGCGTTGTGGATATTTAACCTCTTTACAGCTTACTTAAAGGTTATTTACTGAGGACAATATAGGGTACTGATGCGGTCAGAGGTGCTGAATGCAGCGGCTAAGAGAAATCTATTCTTCTCTCCCGATGCACTGGAAATGGTGTTGTCCAACTCCAACCCCATGACATTCACCAATACATTATTAGCCACGCTTTCAGAGAGTTCCATGTTCATAGGCAAGAAGGATATCATGGACTTCATAGCGGGCGATTCCACCATATCGCCGGAAAGGAAGCCGATCGCACCGAAGAACAAAAGGCACAGCGACATATCGATCGTCGCGGGAACCGATGTGACCGGCGATTCCACATGCGAGGGCAAGATCAACGACTTCGCCGGCTATTTCAAAAATCGTTTCTTCGCGCTGAAGAAGATGATCGAGAAGAGAAGGGATTTCGGAGCCTCCGTGTCCATATCTAAAGCACTGACCCTTGGAAGGGAAACGCAGATCATAGGCATAATCTACGAGAAGAAGGAGACCAAGAACGGCCATATGACGATATCATTGGAAGACGAGTCCGGAATATGCACCGTCCTCGTCTCGAAGGATTCCCCGTGCTCTAAGGAGATGTTCGTCAACGACGAGGTCATAGGGGTCTCCGGAAAGCCGTCTTCGAGAGGCGACCTCTTCATAGCGGACAAGATCTTCAGGCCCGATGTTCCGATGAACCGTTCATGGGTCCCTTCCGATTCTGTGTCATCGGTCGCATTCCTTTCCGACATACACGTGGGAAGCTCGACATTCCTGGACAAAGAATGGGACAGGATGATCGATTGGCTGAAGAAGAAATCATACGACATGGACCTCGATTATCTTGTCCTGCCCGGGGACGTCGTTGACGGGATAGGGATATTCCCTGGGCAGGAAGATGAGCTCAGTATCAAGGACATATACGATCAGTATGAGAAGCTCGGAGAATACGTGAAGGAGATTCCTGACCACATAAAGATAGTGATGCAGCCCGGAAACCACGATGCTGTGAGACTGGCGGAACCGCAGCCCGCATTGAACGAGATATTCACCAAAGGCTTTGACTCCAATGTGATATTGGCTGGGAACCCTGTGAACATAGAGATCGAGGGGCGGACCATACTCTCATACCACGGCAAAAGCATCGATGACTGGGTAGCAAGCGTGCAGCAGCTCAATTACGACGACCCCATAAGCGTCATGAGAGAGATGCTCACCCGACGCCACCTCTCTCCGATGTACGGCGGGAAGACCGCAATGGCGCCTGAGAAAAAGGATTACCTTGTTGTTGAAAAGGTCCCGGACATATTCGTTTCCGGCCACGTGCACGGTGCCGGCAAGATGGATTACCGCGGGATAAAGATCATAAACGCATCGGCCTGGCAGGATCAGACGGAATATCAAAGGGCGCACAACTTCAATCCGAACCCTGCGATAATGCCTGTTGTGCATCTTGGAACCGGCATTACAAGAATGATGGATTTCACGAAATGATCGGTCTCTTGGTTACGAATCATTTTTCGGTTTATTTCACATTTATTTCACATTTATTTCAGACAATCGCTAAGGTGCCGTTCTCTCATCGTTTGGTACCAATAAAGACCCAATTGCCACTCTTTCTTGAACCGATTCTATCGATGATGCCCTTTCCTCTGAGCGATATAAGGATTACTTCAATCTGGCGTCTGGATAATTTCAACTGCGTGGACATGTCAACGATAGTGATTCCGCTGTCTTCATGTATCAGCTTACACACCTTGATCTCATTCTCAGACAAGTTTGATTCATCAACTAGCATCTTTCCAGATGTGTTTTTTTCTTTTTTCACCGGGAGTCTGAATACCACCTTTATCATCTCTCTGTCAACAATATATTCAGGAAGAGGAAGGCCCATAGCTTTGCACTCGCTACTCATCATCTCTATCCCGCTTCCAAACCTCTCAATGTACCCCATATCAAGGAACACCTTTGCGATCTGAGGGTTTGCAGGTTTGGAAATGTGCTTTGTCAGAATATCTTCTTTGGTCCAGCCTTTCGGGAGATGGCCCGGGTTCCATATCTCCACACTGTTCGTATACACCCTTATCGTTGTTTCCACTATGCTCGAATAATCCCTGTGGATGATGCTGTTCAGGACGGCTTCCCTCAGAGCCCTCATGGGGTATGGGTATTTGGTCACTCTTGCAAGAAAATCCACCTCATCCGTTCCCAGCACATACTTGTTCATTATAAGATCCATTATGCGGTCCGGTTGCATTATCACCGGCCCCTCTATCAGGTCATGACGCAGAAGGCGCTCTTCATCCGTAAATGCCCCTATTTTAACGCTGGCTCCGTATGAGATAAAGGATGGGCGGTCCATGAAAAGCAATGCCCCAGACCTCAGCAGTCCTTCATCATTCATGAGTTGGTAATTCTTCAGCAAGGTATCATTGTCGCACTTAGCGGCTTCCTGGCTCATGCGTCCGGATTCCAAACCCTTGGCAACAAAGAATTTGATGGCGTCTTGCGAAAACTTCCCCATACCCAGACTGTCTATTGGAAGGTCTGTCCATGACAATTCCTTCCTTGAAAGTATCAGCGATTGCAGTTCCTCACCGTCTATGGCGTGAGTGGTGTTTCCCACCCTGCTGTAGAATCTGCCGTCCAAAGACACTAGATGGTTGCCTTTTCTGACGGTTATCTTTATGCACGTCTTATCATTGCATGGTACGAGCGTTACTGACGGCATGATGCCAAGTTTATTCATTATTGTATCAGAGATGATCTTCTGGAGACCGTGGGGGTCCTTGACGCCAAATACTGTGC
>JAISVN010000131.1 GCA_031271555.1 Candidatus Methanoplasma sp. | reverse complement strand
GGCACGGTGATGATAATGGGTTCGATAATGTTCGCGAAATTCTGGGTGCAGACCACCAATCTGGGGCCTGACGCTGTTGCGAAACAGATCCAGAAGAGCGGAATGCAGATACCCGGATTCCGCCGTGACCCGAGAGTGCTGAAAAGGGTGCTGGAAAGGTACATCCCCACCATAACGATAATATCTGGAGCAATGATCGGTGCGCTTGCCGCGGGAGCGGACATGATCGGTACCACCGGCAATGCGACCGGTACGGGTCTGCTGCTTGCAGTAGGCATACTGATCCACTTCTACGAGGCCATAGGCCGCGAGCAGATGATGGAGATGAACCCGGTCATGAGAGGATTCTTCGGCGGGGAGGATTGAAGATGCCTAACCCGGGAAGCCCTCAGGCCATGAGGCAGACCCAGCAGGCCATGCCTGCGATGCCGAAAGGCACGATGATCGGCATGTTCGCGACGCTGATGATCATGATGGTCGTCATGATGTTCAGGGACCCGATAGGACAGGGACTGAACTACGGATTGCAGGTCATAGACTTCAACGGCCAATGGCCTGTGTTCACCCTGATAATAGCCGGTCTGATAATGATCACTCTGAGCACTGTCATAAGGTCGCTCATGACTGATTTCGTCAGCCAGGCCAGGAACCAGAAGATCCAGAGCGAGTTCAACAAAGAGATGAGGCAGGCAAGGCTTGAGAACAACCTCTTCAAGCTGAAGAAACTCCAAGAGGAGCAGCCCAAGATGATGGCCAAGTCCATGGACACGAGCATGCAGATGATGAAGGTCATGCCGATAACCATGGTAGTGGTCATACCGATATATGCCTGGGTCTATTTCTTCCTGGGAAACACGGTCCCCGAGGAGCTGCTGACAGTGGCTATGCCATGGGGAACGGTCGGGAACCTGAGGGATGATGTCCTATGGTTCCTTCCGATATGGATCGTCATATACACGATGATAAGCTTGCCGATAGGTCAGCTCGAGAACAGGATCGTCAGGTATTTCCTGCTCAAGAAACGCCTGAAAGAACTCGACGGTATAGAGAACAAGAGCTGATGTCTGCATGAGGATCACGATAAGCGGCCCTCCCGGTTCCGGCAAGACCACCGCATGCAGGCTTCTATCCGAAAGGCTGGGCATCAAGGCAGTGGTATTCGGAGAATTCTTCCGCAAGCTGGCAGCAGAAAGGGGAATGACCCTCGCCGAGTTCGGCGAGCTGGCCGAGAAGGACCCCTCTATAGACGAGAAGATCGATTCTATGATCCTCGACGTCGCCCGGAGCAATGCCGATATAATATTGGAATCCAGACTTTCAGCATATATGCTCACAAGAAACAACATACCCGCTTTCCGGATATACTTGGGAGCAAGTCTCGAGACAAGGATAGGCAGGGTGGGGATAAGAGACGGCAAGTCTATGGATGAAATATATAGACACACTATAGAAAGACAGTCTTCCGAAGCAAAACGATATAAAATATATTACGATATAGATATAGAGGACAAGAGCATATATGATTTGATACTTGACACAGATGATCTGACTCCGGATCAGGTTGTGGAAAGGATCCTCAAAGCACTAGAGGAAAGCACTTGCTCATAAAAGACCAGAACACATTGCCCGATAAATGGGGTAAAAGACCCTCGGACCGCTCACTAGGGGAACTTCTTGAGGCGGGCGTCTTAGCCATAGACAAGCCCCCCGGCCCGACATCCCATCAGGCCACGGCCTGGGCAAGGGACGCCCTCAACGTCAGGGACATAAGCCATGGAGGGACCTTGGATCCGTACGTGAGCGGCGTGCTGCCCATATGTCTGGGAAAAGCGGTCCGGCTGACGGATATCGTACTTTCATCGGACAAGGAATACGTATGCCTGATGCAGCTGCACAACGACGTTCCCAAAGACAGGATCGTACAGGTCATGGGCAAGTTCATAGGGAAGATATACCAGCTTCCTCCGGTGCGGTCTGCCGTCAAAAGGCAGATGAGGATAAGAACGATAAATGAGCTGGAGATCATCGAGATAGACGGCAGGAAGATCCTGTTCCGGGTGTCCTGCGACGCCGGCACTTACATAAGAACCCTCTGCACGGACATAGGCGAAGCACTCGGCTGCAAAGCGAACATGGTCGAACTAAGGCGCACACGCTCAGGAACAATGAGGGAGAAGGATGCAGCAACCCTTCAAGACCTTACGGATTCCTATATATTTTGGCAGCAGATGGGAAAGGAGAGCTGGCTTAAGAGCCTCATAATGCCGATGGAGGTCCTGGTGGAGCCGCTTCCCAAGATCATAGTGAAACCCACCGCCGTCGACGCGATATGCCACGGAGCGGACCTGAACATCCAAGGGATACACATGCTCGACGAGGACATAAGGAAGAATGCGCTGGTAGCTCTCATGACCGCAAGAGGCGAGCTCATAGCCCTCGGGAAAATGATGATGTCGACATCCAAGATAATGTCGTCGGATAAAGGAAAGGCCGTCGACATCACGAGAGTATTCATGGAAAGAGGGCATTATCCCAAAATGTGGAGGTTCTCCACAGACATCGAAGAGCTGCAGACAGACAACGATGAAAACCGCTATTAATCGACAGATGCATCACAGGGATGATCATGGCGCTGTTTGATGACAGAATTCAGGTGTTAAAGGTAGATGGGGTCACGGTAGGCGAGTTCGACCAGTCCGCAGACGGATTCTACAGGAACGTTATGACCTTCAACTTCAACGTTAAGAAAAAGAAGGCGATCCGAGTCAAGATAAGGTCGGATAATCCGGTGGATGTAGCGGTCGCAAATGAGAACGGTTCATCAATGGCACATAAACAATCGATGAAAGATGGCGAATTGGGTCCTGTACCCACCCTTGATAACAGGGAGATGGGGTTGTTCCTCGGAGTATACCCCGGAGATAAAGCAACGGTAAGCGTAGAGGTATGGATGGAAAAACCATGAACATACGTATAGAGAAAGGTCGCAATGGAGATTTCTGGGCAGACCAGCTGCCCGAAGGGATATCGCTGCTGAGGATGTTCGACAAGTGCACCATGATAGTCGCCGCTGCAGCCTTTGTGATAGCGCTGATATACGTAATCTATCTGGGAACGAAGCCGGATGCCCCGTTCTATGATGCCATGCCTCTGCTGGCATCGCCATTCTTGGTATGCGGTCTGATATTCTACCTGAGGATCAAGTACTGGGTGCTGATAATATTGGTCGCCGCAGCGGCGGTCCTGTGGTTCACAGACCTGATACCTGAAGTTATGGTATTCTTTGTATTCTCTCTTATAATCGGTGCGGCGGGGGTGGTGGCGCTCGTCGATGCTCTTCAGAGGGCGATATTCTACAGGATACTCCGCGCGATAGAATATGCCAATGTGAAGAAGAAGCTTGCTTTTATCGATAAACTTGTGATATTCCTTTTCAACGTTCCGGAAGACCTCGACACAAGGAACATAACCATGGATTACGAACTGAGCAGGACGAAGATACCATGGAGGGAAGTAGGCAACTCCATATCGATGGGCCTCATGGTCGGAATGTTCATTTGGATATACATATCCATGAACCCCACCTTCATGAACCTGAGCTCCGTGAGTTCCGTGCCTCTGCTTATGTTCACTCTCATCCTTTACATACCGGTGCTTGTGATGCCTTGGTCGATATTCAGGTCGCTGAATGTCAGGATCGAGACAAAATACAGGGATTTCAAAGTTTACAACGGAATAAAGGCAACCCTTCAGAGAATGGCGGTGCCGGTGATAGCAGCATTGTTCTTCGTGCTGGTCGCAATAAACACTTCAGATATCGTTACCGTACTTTACTACATATTCCTGTCAGCGGCCATGATCGTCGTGATACTCACTTTGGTGTCGCTGCTGTATTACTGGGTCTTTGAGGCAGTGACAATAAACGACATAATATCGAAGTGGAAGATGTTCCGCCCGGTCCCGGTATTCGTGGGACTGGAAAGCATGGACCCGAAGGCACCGCGGGACGATCTTCCAGGAACCCCGAAAAGGGATAAGAACGACTTCGGCAAGCTCACTCTGCCCGAGAAGTGAGATCAGTTGTAGAAGTCGGGATTGACCTTGCCCTTGGAGTTCAGCGATTTCAGTATCGGTTTGAATACTTCTGCGGCCGACATTCCGGGAGTCTTGTTTATTCCGAGGAGCTCAGGTTCTTTGTTGTTGGTTATTATGACCTGATATCTCTGTTCAGTATCCTCAACCTCAACGAACGGGAACGGTATGCCCTTTGCTACGGCAAGTACGACATCGGCCATTATCTGGATATCTTCAGGAGTAAGGTCGTCCGGAACGGTGATGAAGAATGAACACTCCTCCGTTTCTCCGTTGAGCAGGAACATGATCTCAGACATTTCCATGAGACTCTTGAACTTGGCCTCTTTTTCGCCTTCGCCCGCAAGCTCCATCAGTCTGTTCTTTGCGGTGTCAGGTATGTCGATGTAGATCGTTTGGGCGCCGAGTATCTTCCACATGATGTCCCGAAAGCAATTCGAATAATTAAGCGATTCCGAAAGACTCACCTTTAGAAAGCTTAAAGATTGGGCTGTCGTTCTCATAACAGGTCTATCATGGCGGAAGACTTCAAAGTGACACCCTGGGAAGTGAGCGGAGACATCGATTATGATCTCCTTATGGAACGTTTCGGCACAACGCCGATAGACGATGCACTGCTGAAAAGGTTTGGTAAATACGGTGAGATCCATCCGATGCTCAGAAGGGGCATATTCTACACCCACAGAGACGTGGGGAAGCTTCTGGATGAGTATGACAAAGGCAACAAGTTCATACTCTATACAGGCAGAGGGCCGTCAGGACACACCCATCTGGGACACCTGATGCCGTGGATATTCAACAAGTGGGTGCAGGACACATTCAAAGTGGACATGCTGTTCCAGATGACGGACGATGAGAAGTTCCTCTTTAAGGATCTGACCCTCAAGGACACAAGGTCCCTCGCATACGAGAACGCCTTGGACTTCGTGGCGCTGGGATTCGATCCGGAAAGGACCAAGATAATACTGGATACCGAGAACATAGGCACGCTTTACCCAATAGCTTTGAAGGTCTCCAAAAAGGTCACATTCTCTACCGCTAAAGCGGTATTCGGATTCGATAACTCGAACAACATAGGGTCGATATTCTTCACAACCATACAGGCGGCACCGGCATTCCTCCCAACTGAGACGACAGGCAGGCAGGTTCCTTGCCTCATTCCGTGCGGGATAGACCAGGACCCGCATTTCAGGGTCGCGAGGGATGTGGCCCCCGGCCTGAATTATCCCAAGCCCACAATGCTCTACTGCAAGATGTTCCCGGGTCTCGGAGGAGGCGACAAGATGTCGTCGTCGGATGAGTTAGGCACGATATACACTACAGATTCTCCCAAGGATGTCAAGAAAAAGGTCGGCAGAGCCTTCACCGGAGGCTGCGTGACCGTTGAGGAGCAGAGGGAGAAGGGCGGGAACCCGGAAGTATGCGCTGTGTTCAAGTACAATTATTTCCTCTTCGAGGATAGCGATGAGAAGATCAACGAGCTTGCGGACAAATGCCGGAGGGGAGAGATCCTCTGCGGCGAATGCAAGCAGATACTCACCGGGAAAATAAACGTGTTCCTGGAAAGGCATCAGGCTAAAAGAGAAGAGGCTAAAGAGGTCGTCGACGGCATGACGTTCGACGGATTCAAATGGTGATCGGATGAACATAACAGAAATAATAGAAGGCCTAAGCACCAACGAGCGCAGGCTGCTCATATCGCTGGGCGGTATGAATGGAACAGCGTCCCCATCCGATCTCATAGGTTCAGGGGACTTCGACCTTGAAGTCGAGATAATGGGTGCGGCATCATGGCTGGCATCCAAAGGGCTGGTGTCCATCAAAGAGGACGTGCAGAAATTCTTCGAGATGTCAGACCCGTCGATCGTTGAAAAAGGACTGCCCGAAAGACGCGCCCTGTCGATCATCGATTCATCGGGC
>JAISVN010000124.1 GCA_031271555.1 Candidatus Methanoplasma sp. | reverse complement strand
TCCGGAGTGTCTCCGGCATCGGAGATGCCCGGTATCGTCGACGTAAGGGTGTTGGCCACCGTGCAGGTGAATATCCCCTTCTTTCCCCAGATCCTGGAGAGTATATCCTTTGCGATCTTCTCATTACCGTATATGCTAAGCGAGGGCGGCAGTTCCATGTTCAAGTTCTCCTTCATCTCATCAATCCGGGAACGACCTGGTTCAGAGGCACAAGCTCCCCGTCAGATATCCCAGTCTCTATATTTGTCCAATATGGCACATTCATAATTATGTGTTCGCCTGTGACGCAGGATGTTCCGTGATCTACGAAGTAGACTACGCGCTCAACATCCCCGAAATACTCTTCCATAAGATGATCGGTCTTTTCAAGTATTCCGATCTTTTTGTAAGGGTCCTTCTGATGGCTGTACTCATCGACCTCATCAATGTGAAGGAACACATTGCCATGTTTCAATGCTTCTTTGGCGGCAGGGAACCGTTGCTCAACATCGTTTATGAGCTGTATCTCATGTCCTATGGAGGCCGCGACTCCCAGTGCGGTCGGGCTGTCGGATATTGCGGTCATTTTCCCAAGGCATTCGAAAGGCGGATGCTGGCGACCAAGCTTCCCGCATCCCCATGGGTAGTCGGTGATCCCGTTCATTTCTTCTGCGACCTTCATCACGAATGTCCCAAGGTCCCCCGGGACCTCTTTGAACGGAGCGTCAACCGGAGGCGCCGGAAGATCGGGGACATCATCGCAATCCATGGTCAGAACTGCTCTTCCGTTCAGGAAGAATTTGATCTCCGGGTCATATTTCTCAAGAATATTGAGATTTTTCATCATCTTCGACATCAATTCATCGCAGAATACGTGGGCATGGTACGACCAGCGGATCATCCCGTCCCTTATCTCCGCGGGGCTCATGCGATATGCTGTGCGATTACCGGACAGGTCCATCCCGAGACCCAATGCTTCCAATACAGCCCTGGATATATCCGGAGGATGGCCGGTGAAGAATTCATTCAGGAAAAGCTGTGTGTATCCACGACCGGTGGTGTAGAATTTATGCGGGGCTTTCTCCTGCATGAACGGCATCTTTGCCACTTCATAAGGTTTTTTACCATTAAGAAGAGGATGAGGGTCATCCTCCATCCCGTCCAGAAGTACGAATAGTGTGTTCAATTAAACCCTCTTCAAAGCTATCGCGGCCTGTCCGACGGATACTCCGCCGTCGCCGTTGGGAATACGATTGTGGAATATTAATCCATATCCAGAGTTTTCGGCGATCTCTGAGAACATCCTGCAGACGGCAGTGTTGTACGATACTCCTCCGGTGATACCAATTGATTTTATTCCTTCCGAATCGGCGGCTTCTATCGCACTTTCAGTCAGGCATTTCATCACGTTATACACCATCGAATACGCAACATCCGAGGGTCTTTGATTATTCTTTATTCTTGAGAACAGGTCGGCCGTCTTTACCACTCCTCCCGACACTTCGGTCTCGAACCCCGGGATAAGTTTCCCATTATGCAGCAGAGGTTCCAGTTTCATTGCTGGTTCTCCGTCGTATGTGCGCACGGAACATACTCCGAGCGAATACGAGATCGCATCCATCAGCCTGCCCATGGATGAGCATCTTACGCTGGTGTTCATCATCTTCATGAGGACGGAAGACTCCTCATCAGTGAATGAGGAATTCTCCTCATTGTTGATAGCATCTATCGCGAATCTTAGTCTCCTGAGGTCGTACAATGCTTTTTCCGATCCGAGAAGGGGAATGCTCTCCAAATGTGCTACTCTTGAGAAAGATGAGAGATCGGATGCGAGCACTTCTCCGCCCCACACGGTCCCGTCCGTACCATATCCGCTTCCGTCCAAGGTCAATGCTACAACGTCCTCTTTCGAATTGTCCACCGCTAGGGACGCCGCATGCGCCCAATGATGCTGAACCTCTATGAGTCCGCATCCGTATTCTTCGGAGAGCCTCCTTGCAAGGCTTTTGTTCGCATATCCGGGATGCATGTCTGCTGCGATCATCTCAGGCTTGCATCCCAGCAGTCTTATGTGCGTCCTCAGGGCATCCTCGAGATAGTCCACGACCCCTATTCCCTCTCCGTCGCCGATGTGCTGGGTCGGATGTATAGAACCGCCGGTCGCGACAGAGCCGGTAAGGTTCTCTTGCGCCCCGACCGCAATCACTGATCCTTTTAGGCCTATGCGTATCGATGACGGTATGTGGCCTCTGGACCTCCTAAGGAAGAATGTGTTGTTTCCGAACACCCTCACGACGCTGTCGTCCGCCCTGTTCATTATCTTCTGGTCATGTATGAGATATACGTCCGCTCCGAGTTCCATTGCCTCCCGGTCGTCAAGCATCATGGGCTCGCCCGGAACATTTGCGGATGTCATGACCAATGCGTCATCCTCAAGATGTCTGAACAGAAGATGCTGAACTCCGGTGTACGGCAGGAACACTCCGATGTTGTCCAGCCCCGGAGATATAAGCTCCGTGATATCCGACTTCCTCTTTGAGATCAGAACGATGGGCCGGTGAGGGGATGTCAGGTTCTCTGTTTCTTTATCGGTCGGGCTGCCGTATTTTTTGACCGACTCCATGTCCCTGGCCATGATCGCGAATGGTTTTTGTTTCCTTCTGTACCAGCCCCTCATTCTGCCTATGTTGCCGAGAGTGCAGCATATATGCATCCCGCCCCAGCTTTTCACGACTCCGATGCTTCCTTTGGTAAGCATATCCGCAAATGCCTTGATCGGTTCCCCGGCGATCTCGCGGCCGTCCTTTCCGATCAGCCGATATGACGGTCCGCATTTCGGGCAGCATATGGTCTGGTGGTGGAACCTCCTGTCGGTCGGATCCTCATATTCCTTTGAACAATCGGCACACATGTTGAAGTCGCCCATTGCGGTGGATGCGCGGTCGTAAGGCATGTCTCCGAGAAGCGTGAACCTCGGGCCGCAGTTCACACATGTCGTGAACGGATATCCGGATCTCCTTCCTGAATCCATATCTTTCAGGCAATCTTCACATATGGCGGCATCCGTCGGTATCGATATTCCGGACGAGCCGCGTTTCGAAGGGACTATTCTGAAACCGTACTCTTTTGTCAGGGGGATGTCTGATGTCGTTATCTCTTCGATATGTGCAAGAGGAGGAAGGTTCGCAAGGAACGTTCTCAGGAATGAATCGCCGTCGCTGACATCAACGACGACATCCGATCCTTCGTTCCATACCCTTCCTGAAAGGCCGAGGCTTTTCGCGACCTTGTAGACCGCGGGCCTGAACCCCACGCCCTGCACGGTCCCTTTGAAGATTATTCTCATATGGGTCAGAGTGCGCCGCATCCTTTGGCGGCTGCTATGCAGTTGCAGTCCGACTCTCCGATCCTCGGGAGGCCCGATTCCAGCAGTCTCAGCACTTTGGCAAGGCATTCGTTCATGGTCTTGACGACCATATCTATGCTGACGTCCTCCTCATGCCACACATCGTAGTCTGTGAC
>JAISVN010000084.1 GCA_031271555.1 Candidatus Methanoplasma sp. | reverse complement strand
TGAAAAAATAGAAGTCTGAAGTTGGACGCATCATATCGTCATCGAATCGGTTCATGGCAGATGGCATCGATTGGTAGTGTTCGACTAGGCCAGATATTCATACTTCCGGTTTTGATTCGCTTTCACTTCCGAAATTAATTCATTTTCACTTCCTGTTTTGATTATTAGAAAATACAATACAAAAAATAAAGGACTTTTTGATTGTTTATTGTAGTGCTGAGCAGTTATCTGAGCAAAGTCGCTTTGTGTTTTCGAACATACACTGTCGAATAAGGATTATCATAAATATTCGAAGTCGAATGCGCATTCATGTCGAACGACAACACCGAAGCGCTCATAAGAAAATATGCACTGCAGAATGCGGTCTTCTTCAAAGGCACTGCAAACCCCAAAGCGGTCGTCGGCAAGGTGCTCGGTGAGAATCCCGAATTCAGGAGCAAAGCCGGAGAGATCACTCCGCTTATAGAGTCCATTGTTTCGGATGTCAACAAGATGTCTCCAGAGGACCAGGTAAAAGCTCTGGAGAACATAGATCCGTCGCTTCTTGCCAAAGAGAAGAAGGAGAGGGTCTACGAACTGCCGGAGCTGAAAGATGCGGTCAACGGCAAAGTGGTCATGAGGATCGCCCCCGGCCCTTCAGGTCCGCTGCACATAGGACATACGCGCGTGTCGATACTCAACGATGAGTATGTGAAAAGATACAACGGCAAACTAATAGCGAGATACGAGGACACGAACCCCGAGAAGATAGACCCGGACGCTTATGAGATGATACCGGAGGACCTCGACTGGCTGGGCGTGAAGATACACGAGAACATAATACAGTCCGACAGGTTCGAAGTATATTACGATCACACAAGGAAACTGATCGAGAACGGCGAAGCCTACGTATGCACATGCAACGGCGACGACTGGAGGCAACTCAAAGAGGAAAAGAAGGAGTGTCCCTGCCGCAGCCTCCCTGTCAATGTGCAGCTGGAGAGATACGATAAGCTGATGGAAGGGCATTACAAGGAGGGAGAGGCAGTCGCTGTCGTTAAGACGGACATAGCGCACCCGAACCCTGCAGTGAGGGATTTCGTTGCGCTGAGGATAGTGGATGCCCCCCATCCAAGGACCGGCAGCAAATACCATCTGTATCCGATGATGAACCTGTCTGTTGCAATCGATGATTATCTCTTAGGGGTAACGCATGTGATAAGGGGGAAGGACCACCTCAACAACACGCTCAGGCAGGAATACATCTACGATTACTTCGGATGGAAGAAGCCGGTCTACTATCACTACGGGTTGGTTAACATTCCCGATACGGTTCTGAAGACATCGATGATCAAAGCAAGCATCACCTCCGGAGAGTACGATGGATGGGATGACGTAAGGACAGGGACGGTAAGGGCGATCCGGAGAAGGGGCATAAGGCCGGAAGCCATCAGGAAATACTGGGTCGAGAGCGGCATAAAGCCTGTCGACATACAATTCTCATGGGACAACCTGTTCGGCATGAACCGCGACATGATCGATGATGTTTCCAACAGGTACTTCTTCACGGCAGACCCGGTAAGGTATGATATCGAAGGTGTTGATTCGATCGAGGGCAAGGCACCGCTCCATCCTGATCATCCGGAGAGGGGTGACCGCGAGTACATGATAGACGGGAGCAAGACGATATTCATATCGTCAGAGGACTCCAAAGCGTTCGTCGAAAAAGGACACATCAGGTTGAAGGACCTTTGCAATCTTGAATACGGAACACCGGCAAGATACGCTGGGAACGACCTTTCCATTCTGAAGAAAGGCATCAAAGCCGTGCAATGGGTAGGAAGGAAGAGCATAAAGGCCGAACTGCTAATGCCAGACGGAAGCGTCATCAAAGGCTTGGCCGAGGATAAGATCCTGAGCGAGCATAACGATACGGTTCAATTCGAGCGCGTTGGATTCGCCAGATTGGAAAGCGTGAGCGCAGATAAGGTAAAAGCGGTGTTCTCACACCGCTGATCACCCTGTCGTGTCCACGTAAACGGAAGACGCAAGCTCAGAGGTCAGCGCAACTGCGGCGTTCTCAATGCTGACTATCGTCACACTCTTTTCGTGAGAATGTGTATCCAGGGACAGTTCGCGGCCGGGTATCAGCCCCATCATGATGAGTTTCTTCACGACATCTGGGTCGCTGCTCTTAATGTAGGATATTATGCCGCGTTCGCCCGGATTCAGTTCAGATAGGGATGCCGTTACATCGGTCCCCTCCGGAGATGCTGCTTTGCACGGCGTGGAGCAGCTCTGGCAGTCGCTGTCTACGGATGTGCCCATCATCTGACACATCTTTATGGCAGATTCCTCGGAAAGCACATGCTCCATCCTGCACGCTTCCTTATGCGCAGTTTCGCTGTCGACGTTAAGGACGTTTATCAGGAAGTTCTCGACCACATGGTGCTTCTTCCTGACCAGTCTGGCATATGTCAGGCCTTTCTCGGTAAGCTTGACGCCGCGGTATTTTTCGTATTCTACAAGGTCTTCGTTCGCGAGGGCTTTAAGCATCTCTGTAACGCTGGCCGGAGAGATGCCCATGAATGTGGCCAACTCTGTGGTCTTTGTTGTTTCCACGCCCTCGGTCAATCTGAGGATATTGATGAGATAATCCTCGCGGTTACCTGTAG
>JAISVN010000009.1 GCA_031271555.1 Candidatus Methanoplasma sp. | reverse complement strand
ACCCCTTATGCTTGGATACTTCAAACATATCTTCCGCCTGCCCATGAACTTCTTTGCTTCGAGAAAGACCGGAGATATAGTCACAAGATTCCAGGATGCGGCTGTGGTCAAGGAGGTTCTTACGAGTGTAGCATTGACCATATTCATTGACGTCGCGATGGTCGTGATCGTGGGAGTCATACTCTATACGATGAATTCCACTTTGTTTGCCATAATACTCCTTATGACCGCCATAAGCGCAGTATTGATATTCGCATTCAAGGAACCGTACAAGAAGCTCAACAAGAAGATGATGGAACAGGGTGCCAGACTTAACTCTCAGGTCATAGAGAGTCTAAACGGCATCGAGACAGTTAAGACCAACTCCTCGGAAGAGTTCGTCATGGAGAAGATCGAGACGGAATACATCAGATCTATGAGGATCGGTTTCAGAGGCGGCGTCCTTTCGAACATACAGGGGACCATGTCCTCATTCGCCGGAGGATTGGGGAGCCTCGGGATGCTGGTGATCGGGGGGTTCCTCGTCATCAACGGAGAGACAACACTGGGGACGCTTGTGGCATTTTCCTCGCTTGCAGGATTCTTCATCGACCCCATCAACCGTCTGGTCAGCCTTCAGCTGACGATACAGGAAGCGAACATCTCCCTGAAGCGTCTGTCTGAGATATATGAGGTGGATGAGGAGGAAGAGACAGAATCCGGAAAGGATACCATGGCGTTCGCAGACGGTCTTGGTGACATCGAGATGAAGAACGTATCTTTCAGATACGGCTCGAGACCGCTGACATTGAAGAATATCAACATCCAAATACCGAAAGGAAAGAAGGTCGCCATAGTGGGCCGGTCCGGTTCTGGAAAGACCACCTTATCCAAACTCCTGCTGAAGTTCTATTTCCCTGAAGAGGGAACAATCACATTCAACGGCAAAGAACTGAACACGATAGATGCTTTCGCGCTCAGGGAGAAGGTGGGTTGTGTCCCTCAAACGGTCGAGATGTTCAGCGGGACCGTCAAGGACAACATATTGATCGGAAAACCGAATGCGACACCGAGTGAGATAACCACCGCCTGCAGATACTCCGACAGTGAACAATTCATCAACAAGCTGCCGAACAACTACAACACGATGCTTGACGAGAACGGCGGCGGACTTTCCGGCGGGGAGAAACAGAGGATCGCTTTGGCAAGAGCCCTCGTCAAAGGCCCGGAGTTCATAATATTGGACGAAGCGACATCGAGCCTTGACTTCATCACTGAACAGAGCATATATGACGCCATGTTCAACAAACTCAGGGATATGACCATGCTGATCATTGCGCACAGGCTAAGCACGATCAGAAGATGCGACCTCATCTACGTTATGGAAAAGGGAGAGGTCATCGAGTCCGGAACCCATGGATCATTGTTGGAAGAGGGCGGAGCGTATGCAGAACTGTGGAACAGTCAGACCGGCGAACCTGCGAAGATCAAAAAGGACGATGTGAGAGAAGAGCCTGAAGACAAAACCGTAAATGGAGATGAGATGGAATATGAATAATGACATCGAGATCGCAGAAAACAAGACCCTTAAACTGAACAGGGTGCTGTTCAGAGAGCTGAGGCAGCATGACAATGAGGATATCCAAAAGTCTCTCTACATGCTTGATTCATATATCAAATCCAAAAAGCTGGAACCTTACGGTCCGACCGTAGTGCATTCCAGGACGGTCTTCGAGAACATGCGTCCGATCAGCATCACAAGGATAATGGTCCAATTGAGGGAAATACCTGAGTCTGTCGGGTCGCCATACTCCTTTGAAGAGCTTATAAGGGTCGAGAACTGCATCCTTGCAAGATATAGAGGTGATGCACCGCACCTTCAGCTGGCATACGGAAAGATGCAGGTGTATGCTTTCGAGCATGGCATTTCCCTTAAGGATGAGACATACACAGTGCTGATCGAAGAGACCCCGTCCGGGATACTTGCGGACGTGTTTGCGGAGACAATGAAATGAGAAGATTTGGCGAGTATGACCTTTCAAAGCTGAGCGACAGCCGTCTGCTGTACATGAGAAACCCTCCGAAGTTCACATACATATTCACTGCTATTGTGGTCATCGCACTCGCAGGGATATTGATATGGAGCTCTTATGCAGTGAAAGCGGAGCAGATCGAGTCCTCAGGGGTCATAGTGACCGAGGACAGGTTTGTCATCATGCCGGAGATCACCGGGACGATAGCTGAGATCAACGTAAAGGAGGGTGCCTTAGTTGAAAAGGGAGCCGTCATCTTGTCATTCGACAAGACGGATATCAAAAGGGATATCTCTACTCTTGAGAAAGAGAAGAGCAGACTTGTCAGCAGGGTCGGATATATCGATGAAATGTTGGACGAGACATACAAGAAAGATCCTAGGCAGCCGTTCAGCAACACCGGGGATGAAAGAGAGTTCTATTCGTTATTCCAGAACTACCGTTCGAATTTCGTTTCTCTCGGCGGCAATCAGGATATGATAGATTCCCTCAACTATCAGACGAGGGCCCCACTGCTCTCAGAACGCAACACGATATCTTCATCGATAACAGAGATCGAAGCGAACCTTGAGACATGTGAGAGCACACTGTTGAAGTGCGACATTACTGCGGTAAATGGAGGCGTCGCACACTTTGACCTGTATATGAGCATAGGTATGATCCTTCAGGCCGGGACGCAGATAGGGAGCATAAGCAGTTCCGAGAGCACAAAGATAATTGAGATGTATGTTGCATCATACGAAAGGTCCAAGATGGAAATGGGGCAGGAGTGCAAGTTCACCGTCGACGGCCTTTCCATGACAGAATACGGATCCGTCACGGGAACGGTGGTCAGTATAAGCAGCGATGCCATCATCCAGAACAACGGCGCGTTCTTCAAGGTCATCGTAGAGTTCGATGCCGACTCGGTTGAAGATTCAAAGGGCGGGAAGGTAAGTATTGTCAATGGCATGACCGTCAGAGTCTGGGTGACATATGAGAAGATAACATATCTCAAGTACTGGATGGAGCAGATAGGACTCGGGGACTATATTTGATTTTTTAATGTCGTTCTATGGTATCTAATTAATAAGTTTGATGCATAACCATATTCGTGGATAAGGATGCCAGGAACACGATCATCGTTGTAGCCGTTGCTGTGCTGATAATAGCTGTGGGTTTCATCGGCATTTCCCAGGCCTCCGGGGTCAGCCCTCCGCAGACGGTCGTCGAATCACAGAGCATGCAGCATGGACGGGAATCACAGATCGGCATCATCGACACCGGCGATGTCGTCCTTCTCAAAAGTAGGGATAAAGTGAACATACTGTCATATGTTGACGGTTATAAGACCGGTTACAAAATGTTCGGCAGTTACGGTGACGTGATAATATATGACCGCGGGCCAAACCTGAATCCGGTCATACACCGTGCGATATTATGGCTGGATTATAATGAAGCGGATAAAACATGGAGTGCTCCCAGTCTTATTGGATATCCCCTTGAATTATGGTATTCCAATAATATGGATCCGATGAAACTGTCAGGAGTATTCAGAATGTTCGATATGGGTTACGCCGGGGACAAGACCGCCGAAATTGACCTGAATAATCTTGCAAGATCCTATCCCCACAGCGGATATCTTACGATGGGAGACAATAACCCCAATTTTGATCAGCCTGCCAGCATATCCGGTGTTTCCGGTCTGATAGAATATGAGAAAATAAGATCCGTTGCATGGATAGAGATACCATGGGTAGGAACTTTGAAAATGGCTCTGAACGGAAAGATGGATATCATAGACAGAGAGGTACCCAACACCGTACCCTGTCTTTCTGCGATGATATTGTTGGTCATATTCCTGATAATAGGGATAAGCTTCCTTTTTGATTACAGATATTACGGCAAACACAGAAAAGAACTCTATAAGGAAATGAACGCCCCCACCCCTTCATTTCCAGTGGAAGATGATTGATCACATGAGCGTCATCTGCTTTGAGGATTTATGATTCAGCATCGGTTCGAAAAGCTCATCTTTTATGACAAATTCGATTATATCCTTGTTGATGTTGAGTTCGATCTCCCTTGTCCTTCCATTCCTTCCGAATGACTTGACCCTTGCATGTATTATTCCGAGCATATCCAATTCGGATATCAGATCGGCGACTCTCTTCTCTTTGAGGACAACACAGCTTAGTATAGTGCATATCTCTCTGTAGACAGCATAAACATCACCCGTTATCACAGTCTTTGTCTTATCTTCATGATTCTTGATTATGCTCATGAGAACGATCTTTGATTGAGAAGGAAGCGTCTTTATGACTTCTATCACCGCATCCAATTCTATCTTGTTCCTTGCCGATATCACATGCGCATCTGTGATAACGTTATCCCCATTCCTTTCGGCTATGTCGGCAGCTACTCTCAAGAGGTCAAGTGCTTTCCTCGCATCGCCCGATACCTGGGCGGATATGGCCGCACAGTGAGGTATTACTCCTTCATCCAATATTCCCGGTTCGAAAGCCATTTCCGCTCTTCTTCTTAGGATATCCTGTAATTGTTCAGGATTATATGGAGGGAATACTACCTTTTCTTCTCCCAATCTGCTTTTTATTTTTGGAGTAAGGAATTCCGTGAATTTTGTATTGTTTGTTATACCGATGATGGAGACTTTTGATTTTTTGAGTATTTCATTTATAGTTGTTAGGAAATAGAATATATCATCTCCATTTTTATGAAGGATCCTATCTATCTCATCTAAAACAATTATGAATACCTTATCTTCTCTGTCGAGATGGAATGCTATCGTTTCGTAAACCCTGTCCAAGCTCCATCCTGTGAATGGTATCTTGCTGTTCTGATCCTTTATTACCTGATTTGATATGTTATAGAGTATTCCATAAGGATTGTCAACTATCTCGCAATTCACGTAGATATAACTGCAGTTCTCTTCTTTCGGATCTGCTTTCAATAATTCCTTTCCTATGTAATTCAAAACAGCTGTCTTTCCCGTTCCTGTCTTTCCCGTTATAAGTATATTGGAAGGTTTATCTTTATTCAAAGATGGAGTTATTATCTCAACTATATTGTTTATTTCATTTTCTCTATGAGGAAGCTGATCGGGTATGTATGTGGTCTGGAGTATATTCCTATTTTTTATGAGGGTATTCCTTTTATTTATAGATCTATCAAATATTGATTCCCCCAATTCTCAAACCTCCTTGACAAGCCTAAGCACATAGCCGAAGGTCTGTTATAATGGTTTTCTTTTGGTGAGGTTTCTATAGCAATCGTCGGTGATATCAATTTTATAAATGGATGATATTACATGGACAATATCAATCTAAACAACGGAGGGATTTGATGAAAGGATGGCTTGTAATAGGTGCCTGCATACTCGGTATAGCGGCGTTCGTAGCTCTTCTGTGGGCAATAGGAACATTCTTCTGAAAGAAGAAAAAACCTTTTTTCTTAACTTTTGAAATACGTTATTTCTTCGATGCATGCTCTATATGAGTTCCACTGGAAATGAAGGGGTGGGGGCGTCTGTATTTCTATGATAATATAACTGTAGCTCTTACATTAAATCCCTAAGGAAGAAATGACCGTCCATGAAGGTACTGGACAGATATTCTCTGCTGTGCATTTCCGTGTCTCTCATGATAATGATGACCATACTGATGAGCAGCGATGATCTTTCGGATGAGGAAGGGATATTAGGCATAGCATATGATGTCAGAGAAACACAGAACGGCTATACATTCCATTTTGACGATGCAGCCGGCGACACAAAAAGATGCTTCAGCAGGGTCGAACCGAATGAGTATGATGTATACCTGATAGAAGGTATAATGTCAGAGGACGGCGGGATGTTCTTCATAAGCTCTCTTGAACTCATACAATCAGAATGAATTATATCATTTGTGAAATATGACCAAAACATGTATGTTGCAGTTGATGACACCGACTCGGTCAACGGCAATTGCACTACATTCCTCGCGACCGAGATCATCGATGAGCTTTGCGGTGATATGGACCTCATAGGGTACCCAAGGCTTGTCAGACTGAACCCGGCCACTCCTTGGAAGACAAGGGGGAATGGCTCCCTTGTAATGAGATTTGGCAAGGGAAAAGGCGTAAGGACGCACATCGGCAACATTGAAGGAAAAGACATATTCTGTTTCGAGAGGTCCGAAAGGTATGAGCCGGATGAGGATTCTGTGATCCAGAGGATAATCCCGCTCATTGAAAAGAACAGCGAGCCGGATTCGGATCCCGGGCTTGTTGTGAGCAGGAAGAAGCCTGCACAGTCGATGTACTGGAAAGGCGTAAGGACGATAATTGAGAAAAAAGAGGCCGAGGACGAGCTGGAGAGGATCGGCGCTTCGAAGTATGAGGTAAGGAACGGCCGCGGCATAATCGGAGCGACCTGCGGCATGGCGTGGCGGCCAAAGGACAGCACGCTGGAGCTCCTTACATACCGGCCGAGGGAAAGATGGGGCACCGAGCGGGTCTTCGATCCGTTATCCATAAAGGAGGCGGACGATAATCTCTTATCAACTTTCAACAGCTGGGAGGAAAGGGCCCGGAAGGTCACGATGGTCCCGTCGACGCCGTGCCCCATAATGTACGGTTTCAGAGGAGACAACCGCCTCGACCTTATGAAAGGTAAAGAGATCATAAAGAGCGAGCCGGTAGGCAGGTGGATGATATTCCTGACGAATCAGGGGACGGACGACCATATAATCCACGGTCCTGAAGAGCTGATCCCCGATAGGTCGTATTATCTGGAAGGCAGGGTCGTCGGGAGCAGACACATCCCCGGAGGCCATGTCCTCACGGATATGCAGACCAGGTTCGGAAAGGTGACGGTCGGGGCATACGAACCGTCAAAAGAGTTCAGATATCTCTTCGACAACCTTTCCGAAGGGGATGTCATCGGCGTTATGGGAGAGCTCAGGAACGAGCCGAGGACGCTGAACGCAGAGAAAGTTAAAGTTCTAAGGATAGCGGAGCGGTTCGAGAAGATATCCAATCCGGTATGCTGCGGATGCGGGAGGACGATGGAGTCGACCGGAAAAGGGAAAGGATATCGGTGCAGAAAGTGCCACACATCGTCTTCAGAACCTCAAATGGTAAGATCCGTAAGATGGGTCAGAGAGGGCTGGTACGAGCCTCCCGCAGCGGCCCGCAGGCATTTATCCAAACCTTTGAAGAGAATGGGGATGGAACAACCCATAGAATTCGTCAATAAGCGTATATGAACACCGACACTCATATATACTCAAGCTCTCACTTAGGCGTGTTATAAAGAGGTGCATCAATGGAAGATGTTGTTATACTCAGTGCGGCAAGGACCGCCATCGGAAAATACGGCAAAGCGCTCAGCGGAATAAAGGTCACAGAACTCGGCGCGACGGCAGTGGGAGAGGCTGTGAAAAGGGCGGGGCTTGCTCCGAATGACATTGAAGAATGCATAATGGGAAATGTCATCTCGACAGGCCTCGGACAGAACCCGGCAAGGCAGTCGGCCATAGGCGCCGGACTACCTGTGGAGATCGGATCATACACCGTCAACGCCGTTTGTGGTTCAGGCCTCAAGGCGGCAATGAATGCGGCAGACGCCATCAAAGCGGGCGAGTACAACGTGATC
>JAISVN010000053.1 GCA_031271555.1 Candidatus Methanoplasma sp. | reverse complement strand
TTATCAATCGACAAAAGAGGAGCGTCCACGATCGCTGTTGTGGCCATCCTGGTGGTTGCAGTGGTGGCGTTTGCCGGAGCATATATGCTCATGAGTAACGACGGCAAAGGCAATGCCACACGCATGGGAATAGGTACTACACTGTATTATGACGAGGTTCCCAACGTAGGCGCAGCGACAATTTCAGAAACGACGGACGTGATCGGAAGACTTGTCGGAGAGAACGAATCGAATTATTTCTTTGAGTACAGCAAAGGAGACAACAGATACATAGTAATACCGATCCACAAAGAGACCGGGGCGGTCCATTCTGCTTCTGAGAACGATGGAAAATGGACTGTCGAAACTACGGATTCTGGAAGCACGGTAACCAAAGCGGAAATGACCATAGGGGAGTTAGAAGGCTACGGTAACATAATATCAGAGATTTCAGTGATAGAAGGTGGCATAGAAGTAATAGATGCTAAAATAAGGTCTTCTGGACATGCGAAAGTTGCATACAGCGAGTATGAGCAATCAGAACATCATGAAAAATATGAGAAATATGACATGAACCTCACTATTACCATGAATGCACCATTGCCTGTCGGTTCATTTGATGTTAAAATAACCGGTCAGCTAACAATAACTATTGTTGGTATATCTGCAGATGGGATGACGATCGTTCTGACAGAAGGGCATATGAAAATGGAAAATAGTGCACCTTATGCATCAGACACAGAATACTATACTAGCGAGTACATGGTATCAGAAGGTACTAAAGGAGCCATAGTTAATCCGAATTCGGAACCTGTCTATCAAGGCGATGAGAGCATAAAATTTGCAGGTAATGATGTACAGGCAAAAAAATACACATTCAGGACTAATATAATTGGTTTCATTACAGGCGGTACTATGTACACCTCCATGGATGACAAAATAATGTATTCTCTTAAGGCGGAAGGCGCTGGTTTGCCAGGAGGAATCCCATCATCAATGGTGATTACAGTAGACTATGTTGAAGGTAATTTATAAACACAAAAGGTCGGACTATCCGACCGCTCTTTCTTTTATTCAAAAAAATGCCTAGTTTCAACCTATGGAAACAAAAGTAGGGAGAAGATCTCCCTTTTGAAATTGTTTCGAAGTATCTTATTTCTTCTTTTTGTCGCGTATGTAGGATACTACTCCAAGGAGGATCACTATCGCCACCGGCATGACCCATCCCCACGTCTGACCCAGAAGGAACACGTACGCGAGTATCAATCCGGCGATTCCTATTATCCCGAACTTTCTGAGGATCGCACCTCCGCCCAGAAGCAGCATGAACAACACCAGGATGATGAACATCACTATTGCGCCTACCGCACCTGATGTCAATCCGATGAATGACGTATCACCGATAAGGTCCATCACAATGGGTTCGATAAGCCAGCTTATAACTACCGGCACTACGACCACCAGAAGGATTGTCATTACCAACCCTCCCAGCAGCGACTTTGCCGGATTCTTTTTATCCGATTCTTTTGCCATGATAAATTCCTCTGTACTTCTTACGAAGTATCCCATCCTTTAAGGATGACTTGGAATCGTTGTTGCAAGTATATATTATTGATACAACATCGCAATAATATCCATTATAATGGAATTGGAAGGCAGGACCGTATTGCGTGAGGGCTACCTAAAACAGCTGAAGGAGGGAAGAGACAGAACGGATGCCATCAAGATAGTGACCGGCATGAGGAGATGTGGGAAATCAACACTCATGAAACAATTCATGTCTGAGCTGATAGCATCCGGAGTCAGAAAAGACCAGATATTCTATATCAACTTTGAATCTGAAGAGTATCAGGACTTATCCGACTATAAAGAGGTCACGGACATCCTACGCAGAAACGTAGACAAGAAAGAAAGGGCCTACGTATTCTTTGACGAGATACAGAGGATAAAGGGTTGGGAAAAGAACGCCAACGCCCTCATGACAGATTACAATGCGGACGTATACATAACCGGGTCAAATGCCTATCTGTTGTCATCTGAACTGGCTACATATCTTTCGGGAAGATACGTCGAAATACGGATGCTTCCTCTCTCGTTTAAAGAATATCTGGTCATCAATCCTGCATCCAACACAAAGAATCTGGACCAAAGGTTCGAAGAATACCTAAGGTATGGTGCGATGCCTATGATCAGGCCCGATATCAGCAGTGCCGAGTATATTCGATCTCAACTTGAGGGCATATACAACACCGTTCTTGTAAAAGATATCGTTACAAGGCTTAACTTCAGGAGCATTGAAGGGATAAAGAAGATCTCCAGATTCCTCTTCTCGAATGTCGGGAACCTTACGAACACATCATCTGTTGCAAAGGCATCGGATATGTCTCCGACCACCGTCAAGGATTACATCGCGGCACTTGAGGACGCATACCTCTTCTACAGAGCCGACAGGTTCGATGTGAAAGGGAAAAAGATACTGAAAAGCAATGAGAAGTACTATGCAGCAGACACCGGCATGAGAAATATGATGCTCGGGTGGTCGCATGGTATGGATATTGGCAGATTGATAGAGAATGTCGTATATCTTGAACTGATAAGGAGAGGATATCATGTATCTGTGGGGAGCTATGGGGACAGAGAGATAGACTTCACGGCATTCAGGATGGGGGATCTGGAATATTATCAGGTCACTCAGAGCATGATGGACCCTTCAACCGCCAAAAGAGAGGCTGGTTCCCTTGATGCAGCGGATGACAACTACCCAAAGATAATATTGTCAATGGACCGAATAAAAACTGACCCCGGAAAAGGGATCAGACACATGAATGTCATTGACTGGCTGCTTGACATTGAATAACTGGCTGTGTGCACATATCTCCGCTTTACGGTGCGCTATTGATCTTGCCGGCATGGGCACGACCGCTATTGTCCGACTCCGTTGATCCTAAACTTTGTATTTTGTTAAATA
>JAISVN010000043.1 GCA_031271555.1 Candidatus Methanoplasma sp. | reverse complement strand
GCTCACTTTCATGGAGGTCTGCGACCGTGTGGTAAGGAGAGCGCACCGCCCGCAGATCGGGATACTTCTTGATGACATGCGTATGAAGGAACAGAACGTCTCATCAAAATTGGTGAACGAGCTGAACTATGCGGTGAACAACATAGACGATCTGCGCCACAACGAAGAGATACCGGACAGCGAAAAGAAAGGAGTATTGCTCGCCGACTGCCTGAAATCGGTCTATGTCGATCGCCCTTTCGTAATATATCTGGGACTTGGGCCCGAATGGACGTATACATCGATGGGTAAGGAATACATCGACAGGGAGACCGAGGCTGAGCAGAACATGTACCGTTTCTCCATACTCCTGCAGCAGGGAGTGTCCAGAGTGTATGCTGTCAACTCCATGAGGAACGGCAAAGAATCAACCCCGTGCCCTATATTCGAACAGATCAAAGGATATGAGGCCGCGTCCGAGGAAGGGTCTGCACCGGTTTCCGGATTCAAGGATGTCTGCAGAAGAGTGGTCAAAGGGCAGTGGGCGGCTCCTCAGGAAAATGACCCGATAATAAGGGGCGGCGATGCGTTCGACCCTTCCGAAAAGAAGGAATGGAGATTCTCCAAGTCCACATTCAACAATTACTACGCCTGCCCCCGTGCGTACATGTACGGAAAGCTCATCTCGATACCGGACTCCGAACAGACGATGTTCGGCAACATCATCCATGAATTCGCAGAGTTCTACCTCTGCTACCCCGAACTTGTGAAGGGCAGCGTCGAGGACTATACGGAAATGATAAGCAGGAAGTACTCAGGACTGTCGAACCAGCAGATGAAGGAGATAGACAGCAGTAAGATAAGGGTCTGCATGACCAATATCATCCGTTTCATAGACTCCCTCGGCATAAAGGAGGTCCCTCTCGACAGGGACTGCTCCAACAGGAAATACGGCAACATGTTCATGGAGATGCACGGTTGCACAAGATACAGCAGCATGACGGAGACCGAATTCATATCCCGTTCTCACCCACTTTTCGGGAACTTCGATCTCATTGCCGGCAGCAGGATAATCGATTACAAGACCGGGAGGGTAAGCACTCCCGATGATGTGATGAACGGCATGATCCTTGACAATGAAAGGAACTACTATGAGTTCCAGCCTATCATCTATCTGTCCCTTTTGAAGGAGCATTCCACTCCCCCCTATAGATTCAGCCTCGTTTACGCTGCGGGAAACGATGTTCGCTCGGTAACGGAAGAGGAGTTCAACATCAAAGAGAACGTCCGAGAGGTTATGCTTATCAAAGAAACCATGCTGGAATACCTGTCCGACCCCAACTCTCCCGTGAAAGATCACTTCGTAGAATCATACAGCGAGATAACAGAAAAATGGGGTGAACTGACGGATGCGGTTTTCGGCAGAGGCATTGACGCTCACGCATCCTGGAAGGATGATAAGGACTTGATATCCTCATTGATCGGACGGCTTGGGATCAAAAGCACAAAGAAGAATGAGGACAACCTCTCAAGAGTGCTGAAGAAGCTCTCAGAGACCATATCCAACGGCATGTACATCGATAACGGTGTCGTAGTTATCCCTTCCGACACCCTTGATAAATTCCTTTCCCGCATCGATGAGAGTCATGATGCCGCATCGGAACAGATGCATACGGAGTTCCCGGCATCCCCCCGGAAGGATTGCAGCAAGTGCAATTTCTTCAAAGCCTGCACCAAGAACATCGTGGAACTGGATGGAGTAGACGGCGATGAATGAGCTGAATCCTTCGCAAAAGATCATTGCCGAAAGACTTGAGGGCATGATAGTCGTGGATGCGGGACCGGGCACCGGAAAGACCCACATGATCGTGGACAGATTCCTAAACATCCTCAGGAAGGAGGATGTGGACGCAAAGGATGTCCTCCTATTGACCTTCACGCGGAACGCTGCGGCGGAGATGGAAGAGCGGATAAGAGGGAGCATTTCTTCGACCGACCTCTCGCGATACTCAAAGTTCATCCAAAGCAGCACGTTCGATTCATTCTTCTACTCCGTCGTGATGGAATCACCCGAAACGGTCAGCAGATTCCTGAGGATGGATGAGATGCTGACCCGCGGTGCCGTGCTTGTAGAGAATGAGACGCTGAATCTGGAATATTTCACGGATTTCTTCGACCGTTTCATCATTTCCCATCCGGACGAATACGGTGTGTACGGTGTTATCGCCTCGGAAAGCGTTTCCGAACTCTACAGGATCATCAACAAACTGATGTCGAGAGGCATCATACCCCTCAGAAAAGGATGGTTCGGAGGCGATGACGGCAAAGTGCTCGCCGGCGACCCGGAAAAGATCTTCAGCATGCTCTCGGAACTCAATTCAAAAGTAAGCCCCCGCGGGAACTATGAGCTTCCCGGCACACTGTTCAAAGAGGGGGCCTTCAATGACGACCCGAACTTCTTCGGATTGGGTATCTCCAGAACAGAGCCCCTGCCGGACGATATCGTTTATGGATCCGCCTTTGAGGACAGGACCGACCTCCTGAGACTTATCCATGACGTCTACTACGAGTACGTCAGGAGTTGCATAGACGACGACCGGCTTACATATGGTCTTGTGGCTTCCTTTGCATTCATCGTCCTATATAACGACAAGAAGGTCAGAGAGAGGATGTCCGTGAAGTATCTGATGATCGACGAGTTCCAAGATACTAATGAGAATCAGCTGATGATCGCTTTGATGCTCCTCAAAGAACCGAATCTTTGCGTCGTCGGGGATTGGAAACAGGGGATATACGGTTTCAGGCACGTTTCCATTGACAACATCATAGATTTCAAGAACCGGGCGGAATCCTTAAGGAAAAGACTGAACGATGATGATACGAGGATACCGTTCCGGATCCCTGACGTGGAGAAACTATCCTTGGACATGAATTACAGAAGTTCTCAGATCATCATCGATGCCGCCTATGATGCGCTGTATATACCTGCGACCGAGGACGATGACGTAGGCAAAGAACAGCTGGACAATAACATTACCAGGATAACCGCGAAGAGGGATGAGATAGGCAGCGACACCGGCATAGAGTTCGTTTCGGCCCCTTCCAAAGAAGAGGAAGCGGCGGAGGTCGTCAGGACAATAATCGATTATGTCGGCGGAGAACGCATCATACATGAGGGAGATGCTGCAAGGCGCCCCAACTTCGGAGACATAGCCGTTCTTTGCAGAACATCGGATCAATGCCACGCATTCTATGAGGCGGCGGTTGCAGCCGGGATACCTGCATTCCTCCAGGGGGATGTAGAGGTCATGTGCACGAGAGAAGGCAAACTTGCACTTGCGTGGCTCAAATACATCAACAACAGGAATGATGAATGGGGGATCGGTCCGATAATGGCAGATGCGGGATATCCCCTTGATGAGATACTGTCGATGCGCAGAGATCCCCCGCAGATGTTCTCCAAGAAAAGAGGCGAGCTTGTAAGAAAAAAGAGACGCATCACAGATCTTATTTCCTCAATATTCGCCTTCTACGGCCTGAACAACGACATAACTCAGACCATAATATCCATCATCTCGTCATCCCACAGGAATTCCCTTTTGACCATATCTGATGTCATCGGGATGGTTGAGAAAAACATCGAAGAGCGTACAAAATACCCGGTCGACGGCATGCTTGACAGAAAGGCGGTGACGATCCAGACCATGCACAAATCGAAAGGCTTGGAGTATCCCATCGTGATCATTGCGGGAATAGACCAAAGGATCATGCCCAATACGAAAGGAGACAGATCTGCGTACCTCTTCAACGACCTGACCGGCATACGTTGTAAGAAGGATGTCGCCTCATACGGAGACGACTATTCCAAGATAACCACATCCTGGAAGACATTCCTCGTGAAACAGGTCATTGAAAAAGATTACAGCGAAGAGAGAAGGCTCATGTTCGTTGCCATTTCAAGGGCGAAACAATATGTCACAGTTGTCTCCGGACCAACGCCGTCCAGATTCTACAAGGGCCTTGTGAGAGGAAGGGAAAGGTCATGCGGCAAAGGTCCTGTCAACAAGGCCGCCATACTTACCGAGCCTGAGCTGATACAGGTCCCTCATATCGGAAAATTCTCCCCAAGAAGGATCAACCTCGGCGTTCATGACATAATGAACTCCCTCGGATCGTTCCATCCTGACAGCGGGACCGATGAATTCTCGGGAAAGGGGAAAGAATACGGGATCGAAGTCCATGCTTTGGCACATGCGATGGCCGAACGATATGCCGTGGAAGATGATCTCCCCGAGGTGCCTGTCATCAGAGACATTCTTTCAAAGGCTTCGGATGCCGACCTTGTCCTGCCTGAGGTAGAATGCTCCCTGCCCTTCAATGAACTCGGCGTCACCTTGAGGGGAGTGATAGACCTCCTCGTCGTAAGGCCTGATGCGGTAGAAGTGCACGATTACAAAACGGACGTGGACCCATCCTATGAGGAAGAGTACA
>JAISVN010000154.1 GCA_031271555.1 Candidatus Methanoplasma sp. | reverse complement strand
GACTTTCTGATGCTGCCCAGCAGAGATCTCGTTGAACGGCCGCATGGCGAGCTCCTCTATATCAAGCAGCTGCAGGACCTTGTGAACCTTGGCCAGGTCCTCGTCCAAGGATCCCCATTTGCTGTGCGGGCTTCTTCCCAAAAGGACTGCATCGACCACAGAAAGTGGGAAAGTGTCGCTGGATGAACACGGAACATATCCTATGATCTTGGAAAGCTCCTTGAGTGTATATCCTTCGACATCCCTATCATTGACCTCGACCGTTCCTGATGTGGGTTTCAATATTTTGTTGATACAGTGTATGAATGTGGATTTGCCCACTCCGTTTGGACCTATTATGGAAACAAGTTTGTTCCCGGAAATATCCAGATCTATGTTTTTCAATATCGGTACGCTCTGCGTATAACCGAACCCCATATCCTTTACCCTTATCCTCATCCAGACATCTCCTAGTTAAAAATAAATAAAGTGGGGAGGGCCCCGTTTAAGAAACCACATCCGAGTATGTTATCAGACAAGCCATATCTTTGGTGACATCGAAATCACCAAGGTATCCCATGAACTCATCAACGAACTCCTGGTGTGCCTTGTCAGCATACCCTGCATCGAACAGATCCGGGTAGAATATCTCGGCGATGTAGGCTATCCTGTATATGACTGGCATGCTGCAGTTGACGTAGATCATGTTCTTGTATGAGTCGCCCATGTTTGAGAAGTACTTCGCGTAGTTGTTCCATGTCTGGGCAGGCGTCAGCGTGGTTCCGGTTGTTATGTCCGTGTAGTTTATCGAGTAGTCCAAAGTACGGAAACTTATTATGTAGTCCGGGTTCCAGTTCATGTAGTTCTCTTGGCCCTCTTCGATCTTCACGGAACCGTCTCCCTGAAGCGTTGATACGGTTGTGCCTCCTGAATAGGCACAAACGCCTGTATAAGGAGAGTCGGTTTCGGAGATATAGTAACCCATGGTTATGGCCATGAAGGTCTTTTTCTCAGATTCTTTTATGCCTGATACCTTGTCGGTAATGTAGTTCAGGATCTCATAGCTTTTTTCGGCGTAGTTAAAAGCTGTTTCTTCGGTATTCTTTCCGAATATGTACCCTAACGTCAATGCGCCGCCGATAGCATCGAGTCCGTCCGATGAATCTATTCTCAGAACTGGTATCCCGGCGGCAGAAATATACTGTTCCGAAGTCCTGAGGTAAGATGCGGACGGCATTGTTATTACGGCATCCAGTCCGCCTACGGCTATATCCAGATTGTTGAATGCTGTTTTGGAGTCATCGGTATTCAGGTCGAACATTGTTCCGTTCAATCCTTTGGCGTTTTCCAGCACAGGCGCATGCGCCACCCCGTAGTTTGTCTTTGTGTAGCCTTTGACATATTCTGCGGCACCCACCTGTATGATGGTCGATATCAGATTGGTTCCTACGACTACCGTCTTGGTAAGGGGATAGTCGATCGCCTGAGGATATGCCTCGCCGGATGCGTTGCGACACATTACATAGATCTTCATTGGTTCGCGGCCTATCATCTTTTGCATAGCAGTAGCGTCCGAAGAATCTACTTTCTTGTCGTTGTTTACATCTGCAAGAGGGTAATCCGAGAAAGCCTTATCACCGGATATTATATCGTTTATTATATTTAGATCGTCAGAATCTATTGTCGCATTCTCGTCCGCATTCCCCATTATCGATAGGGAGGCGTCTACGCTGACAGGACCGGATTTATCGCCACCGTATAGGAAGAATACTCCCACACCGGCAACGACAATGACAGCCGTTACAATCAAAGCAATTATTTTTGCGTTCATTTCTTAACCTCTATTTGAGCGGTATGGCTACATCCTGTCTCGTCTATAAATAGTTGGTAGTATCATCCAACATGATTGGGTATTCTTTCAGTTAAATGATGAATTACACAAAAAAAAAAGGGCCTTTGCTGAATGAAAGATTCCAAAAAATTGACTTTTATAGTCATTAACCAAAATATTTAGAACAATTATCTTTGATTCAACGCAGCCAGCATATGTAGAATCAATCCAAATTTTTGGTCAACTACTATAATCTCGTAAAGTGGATTTCTAGGAAACTGTCAAGGTGTGATTTTACTGAGTCGATGGCAAAGCTCAGTTAAATCATAAAAATCAAATTTACAGTACTTTGGCAGCATCATCATCGAATGCATAAATGAACTTCCCTTTGGGACTGTCCATTATTTGTGAGTCCACGCCGTAAACATCCTTGATCATCTCTTCTGTTATGATCGCTTCAGCTGCTCCAAACCCATAAACTTGACCGTCTTTCAGGGCTAACACTTTATCTGAATAGCGAAGCGCAAGATTGAGATCATGCATGGCCATTACCATGCTTGCCCCGTTTTCTTTGATTATCCTGCGCATGACCTTCAGAGTATCCAGCTGATTCCTGAGATCCAGCGCACTGGTGGGTTCATCGAATATGTAGAATCTTGGATTCTGAGCAAGCGCACGTGCCAGGGACACGCGCTGCACCTGTCCTCCGGAAAGCTCGGACACCGGCCTATCGTATAGATCGTCAATGTTCATTCGGATCATCGCTTCTGCAGCGATGTTTATGTCCTCTCTGGAATAACTCCAATCTGTATAGGGCTTCCTTCCAAGGAGAACAGAGTCGTAGACGGATGACTGACCGAAATATATCGTATGCTGCGGAACATAGCCGACTATCTTAGCGAACTCTTTTTTGTCAATGTCCGATATATTCACATCGTCTATGGTTATCGTACCTGCTTTGGGTTCCATTATGTTGCACATGGTCTTTATCAGGGTCGATTTGCCTGAACCATTCGGCCCCAGTATCGTCACGACCTCTCCGGACTCCACGGACATATTGATGTCTTCTACGATGATCTTGCTCCCATAACCCTGTCTGATCCCGCTTAACTCAAGCTTCATATTTGTCTTCTGATCATTGCCGGTTTCGCTGTTCATATTCTCTGGCTCCATTTGCGGTTGCTGATCATCCATATGAAGAATATTCCGCCAATCACGTACATCACGATACCCACAGGCAGCTCTCCGGGACGTATTATAAGCCTGCAGAACAGGTCCGATATCAAAAGGATCACTACACCCATGAAACCGGCCGCCGGCATAAGATACCGTGAGTCATTGCCGATTATCATTCTGCAGATGTGTGGGGCCATGAGTCCGATGAACCCGATGACCCCCGTGAATGCGAGACACGCAGATGTCATAAGCGTTGATATCACAAGACTCTTCTTTCTGAGACTTGAAACGTTCACTCCAAGATTTGATGCAACATCGTCTCCAGCAGACAATGCATTCACATCCATCGATACCTTGAATAGGAGTATGCTGCATATTACCACAATAGGCAACAAAATCAGTATTATTCCCCATGTTGCCCCGGCCATGCTGCCCATTATCCACAATGTGATCTCCCTGAGCTGTTCGTCATCCGATATGTACTTAGAAGCCATTACGCCGGCCTGGAACAGGTAGCTTATCACAACACCTGACAAGATGACCATGGAACGTGATGTGTTCTTACCTTTAGTCAGCATCAATATTATGATTATGCTGAGCATTGCGAACACAAACGCGAACAATACCGTGATCATATCGCCTATGTCGAACTTCACTGTGCCTATGGTAACAACAGTGTACATCAGGTTTCCAAATATGGACGATCCAAACACTATCGACATGGCGGCGCCGAAGGATGCTGCCGTAGAGACTCCAAGGGTGAAAGGGCTGACGAGAGGATTCCTGAGAAGCCCCTGCATGATCATCCCCGCCACACCAAGCGAAAAACCTGTAAAGATTACAAGAACTACTCTTGGCATTCTGCTAGCCAATAAGATATCAGCGGCATGGACCGAAGGCATCTCCATTAGACTCGGAAGGAACAGATAGCAGAACACCTTAATTGTATCTGGGAGGATCAGCTGGCCGAACACTTTAAGAGTATCTTTTAAAGATATGTTAACTGCTCCAAGGCCAACGGATACAAAGAATAGAGCTATGCTTATGATTATCAAAGATAATATGAATAATACTCTTCTACGGATTGAAGCATTGTATTTCCCTTCAAAGGTGTCTTCATCGATCCTATTCCGGATCAAGTCTCCAAGCCGTATCCTATTGTCCCCTTTTTCGCTCATGCAAACAACTCATAGAGTGAGTGGGGGATATCCCCCAAACTGGTTTAAAAGAGCATTGTCGCTTTTCCGCCTGATATCTGGAATACAAGCCCTGATGTGGACTCTTCGAACCCATATGTTTCATTGTATTCTTCAATAATATCTGCCGCATCGTATCCGGTTTCTATTCCGCACACTTCGGCCAGCAAGACATATCCCACATATGATAGACATCCAGACATGATGTTGGAGTTGAACATATAGACCTCTCCAGTATCTATTGCCGACAGACCTTCATACAATACAGACGTACCGAACACAGAGGTGTTCCATTCGTTCTCAGCTGTAGTGACAGTAGGTGAAGTTGACTGAGCTCTCAAGAATATCTTGCTTATTGGATTTTTTACATCTTCGTCTCGTATTACTTCTCCTATACCTGTATCTGTTGCGTCATTTGTAACGCCTGTCAGAGGAATGTTGTTTATGTTACGAAGAACATTTTTACCATAGACCGTTTCGATCATTGTGTTCCCGTCTGATGTCTGATTGTATATCCATTTGGATGATACCATGTAGTAAAGGAAGGTATTGTCTGCTGTGCTTGGTGCAAGTTTCACTTTCTCTTTGACTGTGTCGACAACTGAATAGTACAGGTCGTAATATCCATCATATGCATCCATTATGGGTTTCGTCTCTCCAAACAATATAGTCAGCTTTTTGAGGTCATCCAGAGCGGTATCTCCATTGCAGTCCAGCCTGATGACAATTACTCCTAAATTTGCAAGATCTTTTTCTTGTGTTTCTGACAACGACATGGATTTGACTGGACATATCACACACTTCGTTATCATTACCATTGACTCTCCAGTAATGTTCTTTGTAAACGGTATGTTGTTATTATCATACAGATTTGGGAACAAAGCTGTCAAGGCTCCGCTTCTGTCCGATGTGGCTTGACTCGCATAGGCAATTCCAACGACTTCATCCTCCAGTCCCAGTATCTTCATCTGTTTCGGTATGTTCGTATTAACTACGACCACATCGCTCAATGGTTCGCTCAGCGTAATGGTCTTGCCGCTTCCATCCACTATCTCTATTGGTCCTTCTTCGTTATCATCAAAAGCAACGAAGTACGCCGCAACCGCCCCTACGCATACGATAGCGACGATGCTTAATGCTAAAATTTTCACATTCATTTTATCATCCCAATTGGGCTATATATCCGAATACAATACGCAGTTATAAAAATATACTGGAATAACCATCCAACATGCTTTATAGATTAACTGTTATCTGTGACTGAATTGTTGTCTCCAGTCAGGATCCGAGAATCAATTAGCAGTTTGTAAAAAAAAAGTTGTGAAGTCTTGAGAATACCAAATATCCTCATCAGTGTTATAAAATGGATTATGCGTCCAACGATAAGAATAGTCACATATATTAACACGAACCTGATGACATGTTATTAACTAGACAGTCTGCCAAAGGAGAAAAAACGAATGATCCCCTTGTTGATATCGTCTGAAAAACTGAAGGTACTCGTCATTGGAGGCGGACCGGTCGCCCTTCGTAAATGCATGCATTTTGAGGGTGCGGACATCACAGTGATATCGGAGGATGTTGTGCCTGGGATAGAAAACATTGCCACAGCTGTGATAAAAAAGAGGACCGACCCCGCAGAGATAGAGGGGATGATGGAGAGCTACGACATCATCGTGGCTGCAACGAACGATCCATCCATGAATCTGGAGATCAAGGATCGTGCATTGAAGCTCGGCCGTTACGTAAATTCGGCGCACGGCGGCGGCAATGTCGTAATACCGTCGGTCCTGAGAAGGGGGGGATACAGCGTATCCGTTTCGACAGAAGGAAAGCTTCCAGCGTTCCCTCCGTTCATGGTTGAAGAGTTAGAAAAGCTTTTAAACGGAAGGTTTGACACCATGTTCAGCGTTTTGTTGGAATCAAGAAACATGTGTTCGGGAAAGGGGACACAGCCGGAACGCGCAGATTTCCTGAGAAGGGTCGCCCATGATCCCGAAGTGAACAGGCTTGCAGAGGCCGGAGATACAGCATCGGCCATGAGGAGGGTCTTGGAACTGGGGGTGCCGCAGTGATCATAAGTCTCCATGTGACGTATTCCGATGCGGGTGTCGAAGCCATGAGCGAAGTGGCGGAGATGATGGAGGCGGGCATATCCAAATTCCTGCATAATACGATGGCCATGAACGAATATGTCGTGTTGAAGACGTGCAACCGTTTTGAGGTGTACGTCGGAACGGACGACATACAGCCTGTGAAGGCGGAGTTCGAAACGTTCGTGATGAACACAGTACCGCGCTCCAAAGAACAGAGCATACCGTTCATACTCCAGGGAAAGGCCTCGATCAGGCACCTTTTCAGAGTGTCCTGCGGCCTCGACTCCCTGATGGTAGGGGAAGACCATATCCAGGGCCAGGTCCGGGAAGCATATATACGATCAAAAGAAGAGGGGCACGTCTCCAAAAACCTTTCAAAACTTTTCGACAGGGCCCTGTCCATAGGAAAAAGAGTAAGGACCGAGACCAAGATAAATTCGGGTTCTGTCTCGGTCGGTTCCGCGGCGGTCGAACTTGCGGAACAGAGGATGGAAGGATTAGGGGACAAGGTCATCACGATATTCGGTGCCGGAAGTATGGCTGCGGACATCGCAAAGAACCTCTCCAAAAAGGGGCCGCAGACGGTCTTCGTTTCAAGCAGGACATTCGACAGAGCATCCGAACTGGCGCTTCAGATCGGCGGTACGGCATTGAGCAGAGAATATCTCGTATCGGCGATATCGAAGAGCGATGTCCTGTTCGTTGCCACATCCGCCCCGCACATAATAATCACTCCAAAGACCATAAGCTCCGCAGGGGATAGGGACAGACCGCTGTTCATAGTGGACGTGTCCGTACCAAAGAATGTTGACGATGCCGTCGGCGAGATCCCGGGCGTGTCCCTGGAGACAATGGATGGCCTTCAGGGCGTGGCCGCGGAGAATGTCAGGAAAAGAAGAGCGAAGATATCCGAGGCCGAGCTCATTGTGAACGAGGAGATAGAAAGAATGGACGCAGAACATCTGGAAGAAAGAGCCAACTGCATAATAGGCGAGATAAGCAGAAAGGTGGCCGCGATCAGGGAAGAAGAAGTCTCCAGAGCCAAGGTGCGTGCCGCAACCGCAGACATCAACGAGGTCTTCGAGGATCTGTCGAGA
>JAISVN010000041.1 GCA_031271555.1 Candidatus Methanoplasma sp. | reverse complement strand
TCAGGGACGAGGATTCCAGAAAGGACCGCCAGCCTGAGTTCACGCAGATTGACATGGAGATGTCCTTTGTGGATATGAGAGACATACAGGACATGATCGAGGGATTGGTGGCGTATGTCTGGAAAGGTCTCTACGGCAAAGAGATCGAGACCCCATTCAGGCGCATAGGATACAAAGAGGCGATGGAATCGTACGGGTCCGACAAACCGGATCTCAGATACGATCTGAAGTTTGTTTCCCTTACGGAGACCGTAAAGGATGCACCCTACGATATATTCCAGAGGATAATCAAAGCCGGAGGGATAGTCGCAGGCATAAACCTGAAAGCGGACATAGCCGGCGAGCGCATAGGCAGGAACGATGTCGACAGATACATCGGCCAAGCAAAGAAATTCGGTCTCGGCGGACTTACATGGATGAGATGCAAGGACGGCAAGCTGGAAAGCAACATAACCAAATACTTCACGCCGGAGATCCTGGACTCCATAAAACAAAAGATGGGGGCAGAGGAAGGGGATCTGCTGTTCCTGATAGCCGGGCCTTGGAAATCAACATATGAGGGAGGCGGAGCACTGAGGAGAAAGCTGGCGGAGGATCTCGAACTCATCCCCAAGGATGAGATGCAGTTCCTATGGCTGGTGGACTGCCCGATGTTCGAGGTCGATCCAGTGTCCGGAAAGTACGATGCTTTCCACCATCCGTTCGTCCTTCCGGAGAACGACATCAATGATGAATATGTCGGAGGGGCCTGTTTCGATCTCTGTCTCAACGGAAATGAACTCGGCTCCGGATCCTTAAGGATACATGACCCGGAACTCCAGACCGAGGTCTTCAAGAAGATCGGGATGGATGATGAGAAGATCCAAACAGACTTCGGGTTCTTCGTTGAAGCTCTGGGATACGGAGCGCCGCCCCATGGAGGGATCGCGTTGGGCGTGGACAGATTCATATCGATACTTCTTGGAAAGGACACGATAAGGGATGTCATAGCATTCCCGAAGAACAAGAAAGCGACATCGCTCCTTGACGGTTCCCCGGAGAAGGTGGATGACAAGAAGCTCGAAGAGCTTCAGATCATGAGTCTGACCATAGACGGCATGGATTTCAGCGATCTTGAAAGCGCAGATGAAGAATAAACGGGGCTCGCGCCCCCTATTTTTTTTAAAGTTTTGATTCCAGCAGTCTTTTGGTCACCGAGACTATATCGGAAGATGAATATTTGCCGCCGGTCTCCTTCATGGCGTGGCCGATGACACGGTTCACGGTCTTATCGTTCTTCCTCATCTCGTCAATGATCTCCGGGTGGGCATCAAGATATTCCGCAATTATGTGCTCAAGGTCCGCATTCTGTTCCTTTACGGTCTTTGCATCCTTGCCGGTCATGTATGATTTGATCCCCATGTCGGTTTCGACATCGGTGATCTCCCCCTTCCCGAACCTTACCAATATTTCAGATATTCCTGCAGGATCTTTGCCGGAGGCCTCAAACGCCTTCCAGTTGGCGCTTATGGTACCTCTTGTCCATGATACCGCCATCTGAACGTCGCCGGTCGCCTTCACTATCAGTTCAAAGAGCTCGGCGAGGCCTACGGATGTCAGCACCATCTGGTTTGCCGTCTTCTCGTCCAGTCCGTATTCTTTGCTGAGCCTTGCGGCCATGGTGACATGACTTTCTTTTATCGTTATGGAATCCGCAAGCTCCCTGATGTGGAATATCCCGATGTCAGGTTCTTCGATGTATCCGTAATCGGACTCGTACTCCTTTTTTCTGACTGAGAAGGTAACCCCTCTTTCCTCGTCAAAGCCTCTGGTCTCTCTTTCGATCTTCCCGCCGGCCTTCAGGATCTTCGTCTGCCTTATCGCCTCGAACGTAAGCGCCCTTTCGACGTTCCTGAGGCCGCTGACGTTCTTCACCTCGCACCTCTCGATCCCTACGGATATGTTGCAGTCGCATCTGATGCTCCTTTCACCGTCTCCGGGGAGATCGATGGTGCGGCGTATGTCCGTTATGAGCTGTTTAAGGAACTCCCTCGCTTCCGCAGGTGTTGAGAAGTCCGGATCGGTCACTATCTCCGCAAGCGGCATTCCCGCTCTGTTGTAGTCCACAAGAGACGATTTATCTCCGAACCTTTTCGTTTTCCCGGGGTCCTCTTCGATCTGTATCTTTGTGATGCCGATAGGCTTCTTGCCGATGTGGTAGACGCCTTTGCTCCCGACGGCATGATCGAACTGCGTCACCTGGACGCCCTTGCTCATGTCCGGGTAGAAGTATGTCTTCCTTGAGAACCACATGGTGTCAGGTATCTGGCAGTTCAGCATCTTTGCCAGTTTGATCCCGCACTCTACCGCTTTCCGGTTCATTACCGGCCTGGTTCCGGGCATTCCGAGGCATATCGGGCACACATGGGTGTTCGGAGCATCGGCATCGGTCGTAGGGCAGGAGCAGAACATCTTCGATTCGGTCGGAAGCTGCACGTGTATCTCCAATCCGATCTTCATAGGGTCACCTCCGGCCTTTTGATATCGAATACGGAACCCCAGTCGTTTGCGAATGTCAGCAGGGGATCTTCGTTCCAATGGTCGGTGACCATCTGCATTCCTATGGGCATGCCGTTCCCGCTGTATCCGCACGGAACGGATATGTGCGGCATTCCGGCCAGATCCGGCGGCGCCGTAAGCCGTCCCGCCTGATCGGATCCTGCAGAGGTCATCATCGAGATCTCATCGAATCTCGGAGAGATGATGGGCATCGTCGGCGTCAGCACGGCATCGTGGTCCTCAAAGACCTTCTTGTAGCAAGAGATCACAAGGTGTCTGGCTTTCAGAGATTTCATGTAGTATCTTTCTCTCGCCTCTCCCATCCTGACGAATGTCCCCAGGATGATCCTCTTCTTCACCTCCTCTCCGAAGTATTCCGTTCTGACGGAAGTGAAGTAATCGTCGAATTTGAGTGACAGGTCGCCGTCCTGCTGTCCGTACCTCATACCGACATAACTTGCAAGGTTGGTCGAGGCCTCCGCGGCGGCTATGACGGTGCATGCTGGCTGAGCGTATTTCAGAGAAGGCATCTCCACCGTGTCCACCTCGATGCCCATGCCTTTCAGGGCATCCAGCGAGGAATCGAAGCACGATGCAACGTCTTTGCTTAAGTTTGAAAGCGCATCTTTCGGAACCGCCACGGTCTTTATCTTCCTGCCTTTCAGCTCCAGAGGCGGCTGCGCGCAGGATGTCGGATCCCTTGCATCCTTTCCTGATATCACAGGGAGGAACTCCGCTATTCTCTTCGGGTCGGATGAGATGAGCCCGACCTTGTCTATGGAGTTGCTGCAGTCCACCAATCCGAATTTGGATATCCTTCCGTAAGTGGGAGCCAATCCGAAGACCCCGCAGAAACTCGCGGGACAGCAGATGGAACCATTGGTGGATGCCGCAAGGGATATGTGATCCTCGATCACTGCTGCGGCGCATGCCGATCCTCCGGCGGCCCCTCCGCAGGACCTTTCCATATCGAATGGGTTCTTCGGCACGCCGAAGGAGGAATTGGTGCAGAACGACCCGGCTCCGAACTCATCCATGTTCGTCTTGCCGATCAATTCTCCTCCGTATGCTTTCATCTTCTCTATGACGTATGCATCGAAGACAGGACGGTGTCCGTCGAGGATCCTTGAGCCGCACCTTGTCTCAATATCCTTTGATGTAAGGTTATCCTCAGCGGAGAACAGGAATTCCGAATCCGTCTTCGGATCGTCCGCCATGCGGGCGAATATGGAATATTTCTCGTTGAGAGCGGATATGCGGGATATGTCGGTCATAGGAGTCTCGGCCCCCTGACGTAGTTCTCGTAGGTCTTCATTCCTTTCAGAAGCTCATATGGGTCCATGAATATCCCGGACACATCATCCCGGAGGATATCTGCGATTTCTACGGGATTCACGACATACGCCTCCTCTTTGGGGACCTCGTCGAGTATATTCAATTGATTTATCATCTCGCCGAGACTAACGCAATATCTTTCAACATCCTCTTCACTGAACGCAAGATGTGCGTTCTTTGCAACCCTCGTCAAGGTCTCTTTGTTCATAAGAGTCATGGCTTGATTGAGCCTATAGGTTTATATCTTTGCCTAATCCGGGTCACTTTTATGTACAAATAAAAGGAGGGAGGATCCTCGCGGTAACCGAGAAGTCAGCAGCTCAGAATCAAGCTGACTTTCATTTCCGGTCCCGATTTCAACGGAACATAGCGATCAGGTCCAACCCTGATATGTTCGCAGGCTGTCCGCAACAGCCGGATCAAGGCTCGTTGTACATGATCAGACCATACAGGGTCACGCTGTCCTTTTCGAATGTGAAGTCGATGTTCTGGGCCTTCATATACTCCTCCATGAGTATCCCGTAGCAGGAGATCGATGACACCCTCTGGTCGGGGAATCTGCACGGGTCGTTCGGATACGAGCATTCTCCGCAGTATTTGCAGCCGCCGTCGGCCAGAGGCATGACCTCATGCCCTTCTTGTTTCAGCGCATTCCCGAATCTTCTGCA
>JAISVN010000023.1 GCA_031271555.1 Candidatus Methanoplasma sp. | reverse complement strand
AAAACACATTGATGATTTCGAAAGCATCAAGCATCCGATGAAAGATGAGATGGACGCAGTCCTGAGGATGAAGGACAATGCTGCAGAGGGATGGCTCCCTCTCAGAGAAATGCAGACACGGGCTGAGGTGTATGGGGTGGATCTGTATGATATCTGATTATCGTGCAGTGATGGGGTTGTTCCAGGAATTGGATGCTGTTATTTCAGAAAATGTGAATCCCGATATTGTTGGATATGGTTAATTTGGCCGACAAATATGCCGAGGAGTGGATGCGAGCATATGATAAATCGGGTAATTTTTCAGACAAAAGATACCCTCAATGAATGTCCATGCATGTGAGCTGAATATGGGCGAAAATAGGCAAAGGTAATAAAGGACTCAGTACTGGTGGGTTGCATGGAAATAGCCGTGGACGACGATGTCAAAAGATTGATAATGTCTGAGGGCCGCGATTATAGGATATGCACTTCGTGCACCGGTCCAGCACTGGTGCCGACCAGCGTCAAAAGGCCTAAGGAATCCGACATCAAAATACCGGTCGGGAATAACATACTGTACATCTCCCTAGTTCAGGCGAGATATATGAACAGAGTGACCCTCGACATGATATACAACAGAGAGGACCTGGAATCCTGCAGTGTATTCTACTGAGGTCAGGACAATCTCACAGTATTGCCGGCGGCATCCGCTGCCATACTGTCCATGCCGGATGCGCTGTCATATCTCGGCATCCGCTTCATGTCCGCCTCAGTTATGGGCCTTGACGGCACGATCGAACAGCCGTTTGACCGGATTATCGATATCTCGTAGGTTCCGATCTCTTTCGATACGGCCTCGATCTCCAATTTATCGTATCCGATAAGAGGTCTCACGACCGGGACCTTCAGGCCGTGGCTTACGTATCTTATGTTCTTGAGGGTCTGTGATGCGACCTGCCCCAAGGAATCTCCCATTACTATCCCGCCGCAGCCGAGGCGGCCGGCGATCTCCTGGGCGGTCCTCAGCATGACCCTTTTGCAAAGCACGCACTGATAGTTCTGGTCGCAGGTCTCGGATATCCGCTTCTGGGATACTCCGTGCGGCGATGAGTACAAAGGCATACCGCTTCCGGTAACTTCCCTCAGCCGTTCGGCAAGAGCAGTCACTTTCTTTATGGATTCGTCATCCGCAAAGGGGCGGTTGTCCATGTGCAGAAGAGTGATATCCGCCCCCGCCCTGTCCATGATGTATGCTGCGACGGGAGAGTCGATCCCTCCCGACATCAACGCAAGAAGCTTCAAGTGTTGAATCTCCCGAAAACAGAATCGCTGAAAGGATCGGAGGAACCGTCGTCCTCTTCCACCATCATGCCGTACATCGCCTGTATGAACTCCTTGAGTCCGGCGATCTCGTCCTTCAGAGCGCTGATCTCCGCCTTCAGGGCCGTTATCTCATCTGTGTGTCTCATATCTTTACATCACCGTAATCATCGGCAAGCTTCCTGAGGAACGAACGTTCGCAGTTGGGGCAGTACAATCCTTTCCCCTTTCTTACGAGTTCTGTCTTGCACGTTCCGCACAGGGACCTTATGACTCCCAGATGATCATCCTTGGTCGTAAGCTGCAGGGAAGGCGACGTGCCGGTGACCCTTGCGCGTATGTAATCTCCTTTCCTCAGCTCCTTGGATACATCATCTGTGTATCCCTGAGAGATCTTAGATACGTGTATTGTTGCATATGTCTCCCCTCCGAGGCCCCTTCTTGTCCCTTCTTTCGCAACGACATCGGCGGTAGCCATCGTGTTCCTCACGTCGGCTATGACCGCATAGACCATGTCCCCTGTCTTCAGTATGTTCGGGGGGTTGGGGGAAACGACCCTGGCGACACACTCGTCGTCGTCCAGTTCAAGAATGCCTATCTGCGAGGCGTAGATCTTTCCGTCGCTTGCGAATGTTCCGTCCGAGGCCAGGTACTCTTCCTCTTCGGCGACCTCATCGCCCGGGAATACTTCGATAATATCTGTCATATTGTTTCACCTTATGTTGACGACCACTATGTCAACGCTGTGTTTCTCTTTACTGTGGAATGGGAATGTATTAGGGATGTCGTACTTATACGTTTTATTATAAACGATCTCTCGGTCCTGTTTTTTAACGAACTCTTTGACGAAACCTAGGGTTTCCGCCATATGGAACGAGTATACGCATTCTGCGGACTCCATCGCCTTGGTCAGGAAATCCCTGTCGGCGCTGCGGCTCTGGCAGCCGAACGGGGGGTTCATGATGACCGTGTCAGCCCCTTCTTGGATGTCTTTGACATCCGAATGGATGAAAGATATGTCAGCTGATATGGAATCCGCATAGGAGGAGGCAATGTCGATCGCTTTCAGGGATGTGTCATACCCTACGACCGCCCCCGCCCCCATCATCCAGGAACCGAAGGACAGCATGCCCGTGCCGCATCCTAGATCCAACACCTTGAGGCCCTTTATGTCTCCGTTCGCATAAGCGTTGAAGATAACATCTGCAGCTATGACCGCCGGGGTAAGATACTGTTCAAGGGATGGATCGGGGTCTTTGAACCCAGGTACTTTTTCCAGTTCTATCTCAAGGTCCTTTTTCTTCATTCGACAACTTTCCTTTTGGGTTAGTTCGTATTCATTCTGAACTTTTTACTCAGATCTGCATAGGCAATTATCACTGCCGGCATTCCGATCATCAATGCGGTCACCAGGAAGGACATATTTGGGTTATTTAAAGCACTGTATGCGCCCTCCAATGTTCTTTGACACAGGAGACCATGGATAAGACATTGGACGGCGGGTTAATAAAAACGATTACCGTTGCGCATCCCGCCATCATAAATGTTCCGATGCCAAAGCCCTTCGCGAAAGAATATTATTCATCCTAAGAAAAGCTAACCCGGTCTGATCATAGCACGGCTATGAGGGGATACCATGTCGATAGAGAATTCGAAATCAACGACAGGCACAGCGCTTCGTGTCAAAGACCCCTGCCCCATAAATGGGATGTGTCCTGTATGCATAGAGGACTGCAACGTACTCTGCGAGGTCGGTAAAGGCGCACTCAGAGGAAGAGAGGTGCTCTATCCGAGCCCGGAACATTTTGGAAAGTCCACTGCGGCTTCCAACAAGGACTATTTCCTTGACTGGTCTCATTTCCAGATAATGGCGGAGCTGATAGGCGCCAAAGGCATAGAGCCCGATCCCGATGTGGCGTTCTTTGAGAACGTGGACATCTCCACTACCATTGGCGCAAGGGGAAAGAACCCAATAAGGATGAATGTCCCCGTACACATAGCAGGCCTCGGTTCGACCGCGGTCGCAAAGAACAACTGGAGAGAGCTTGCGGCAGGATCGGCAATGACCGGCGTATGCGAGGTAATAGGTGAGAACGTCTGCGGAATGGACCCGGACGCCGTCTATTCCAACGGAAAGGTCCAGTCATCGCCGGACCTGGCGTTCCGCGTGAAGTCGTATACGGACTTCTGGGACGGAAAGAACGGACGCATAGTCCTCCAGACGAACGTCGAAGACACACGCGGAGGCGTGGACGATTACGGAATATCGAAACTCGGCGTAGAAGTGATCGAGAGGAAATGGGGGCAGGGAGCAAAAGCCATCGGCGGAGAGGTAAGACTCACAACGCTGGAGAGGGCGCTCGACCTCAAGTCCCGCGGATACATAGTCATGCCCGATCCAGAGGATCCGGAGGTGCAGGCTGCGTTCAAAGCGGGAGTGTTCAAATCGTTCGAAAGGCACAGCCGCGTAGGTTTCCCAGACGAGAGGTCGTTCCTCGAGGATATAGACAAGCTCAGGCAGAAAGGCGTCAAGAACGTATTCCTGAAGACCGGAGCATACAAGCCGGAGGTCGTGGCTTTCACCATGAGATGCGCATCGGAGGCGAAGGTCGACCTCCTGACGTTCGATGCCGCAGGCGGAGGAACAGGCATGTCCCCTGTAAGCCACATGAACGAGCTGAGCTCCCCGGGAATATGGCTCTACAGCCAGGTGATGGCATGTGCAAGAGAGCTCAAGAAGCAGGGAAGGTATGTTCCCGACCTGTCCTTCGCGGGCGGTTTCATAAACGAGACCCAGATGTACAAAGCATTCGCGCTGTCCGACATGGGCGACGGACCGATGGTCAAATCCATCGGCATGTGCAGAGGGCCGATAACAGCAGCTGTCAAAGGAAAGCACTTCGCAGCGCTTGCGAAAGAGGGACAGCTTCCCGCATCTTTCGTATCGCAGTATGGATCGGACCCGTCCAAATTCTTCATAGGCGCGGTCGGCCTGCAGGAGAAGTTCCAGGGCAAGAGCATCGGAACGGACATCCCGTGGGGTGCGGTCGGCCTGTACACATATATGCACGACAGGCTCGGAGAAGGGCTCAAGCAGCTGATGGCCGGTACCCGCAAGTTCAAGCTCGAATGCATCGAGAACGAGGACATCGTGGCCTTGTCGGAATATGCAAGCAAGGTGTCGGGCGTCGAGACGCTTGATGCGAGGGCAGACAGGGTAATGAAGGCGCTTCTTTGAAAAAAGGGCACAATCTACCTAAACACTTTATGAACCACTTCTTTTTTTGATCTATGAGCGATCGAATGAAACCCGATCCATT
>JAISVN010000015.1 GCA_031271555.1 Candidatus Methanoplasma sp. | reverse complement strand
CAGGCAGCCGGACGGATCCCCGTTAAGCGACAGGACCGGGAGAGTCACCTCCCACCTTTCCGGTATCCTGTACAGAACATCCAATCTCATCTCTCAGGGGATAGAACCGTCTTTCGTGTTCGACGGCAAACCCCACGAACTCAAGAAAGCGACCCTGACCGAGAGGAAGGAGAGACGGGAAAAGGCGACCATGGAGTGGGATGATGCGAAAGAGGAGGGAGACCTTAAGAAAGCATTCTCAAAAGCCCAGCAGACATCGAAGATGACTCCGGAGATCAGAGAATCCTCGAAAGAGCTCATCTCATACCTCGGACTCCCGATAATAAACGCACCTTCCGACGGAGAGGCCCAGGCGGCATACATGTGCTCGAAGGGAAACGTGTGGGCATCGGCGTCGCAGGATTTCGATTCCATCCTTTTCGGGACGCCCACTTTGGTCAGGAACATGACCATAACCGGCAGGAGGAAGGTTCCGGGGAAAGATCAATACAAGGACGTGAGGACAGAGATCATAGACTCCAAAGCATTCCTTGACGCGATAGGCGTGACCAGGGAACAGCTGGTCGACATGTGCATACTCATAGGAACGGACTTCAACCCGGGCGTTCCGGGCATAGGGCCGAAGAAGAGCCTTAAGCTCATCAAGGACCACAAGGACCTGGAACACGTCATGTCGCATCTGTCGATAGAGATACAATCGTATCAGGAGATAAGGGACATATTCCTGGGCAGCGAGTACACGGACGATTACTCCACGGTCCCTTCAGAAATAGACAGAGAGGCCGTGATCGATATGCTCAAGGAGTACGACTTCTCTCAGGAGAGGGTCGAGAACACGCTCGACAGGATCGACGCTTCGAGAAAGAACACCAAAGCCAAGAAGAGCCAGCGTTCCCTGGATTCTTGGTTCTGAGGACAGAGCGCATCATGGTCCGGATCGAGGATTCAACTCGAAATCCAGCTTTCCACACTCCACGCCATTGACTATGAGAGCAATGGAGTGCATCCCTGGGTAATGTTTCCTCGTTGTCATGTCCTTGAAGGAATGATTCCTGACGTAGGTCTTCTCCTCATTTTTCTTTAATGTGACCTCGGATATCTGGAATATCTTCCTGTTCCTATTCCCGTTGGCTTTCACATAGTCGATCCCATATTCCAGTCTCACTTTTGTCTGCTCTTTCGCACGGATCGAGAATGAGAAGGTCATGTCCTCTCCGATAGATGCGGATGGCGCGCTCTGAGCGAAGTCCGTGATATCCGTGGATGCCTTGTCCCGATATCCAAAAATAGCCAGTGCCTCGGGATTTCCCTTTTTCAAAAGCGTTCTGCACCCTTGTTTCACTATCCAGTCCGTACGGTCGTTCTTACCGTACCAGCCCTTTGCAAGCTTTATGACCGTATCGGGGTGTGTCTTGGAGATATCGTTCAGATTGTTGGCGACGCTCTTCCGCACATACAGCGACGGGTCGGCCTTCAGCTGCTCGAGTATAGGCAGTACGGGGGTCGGGTCCTTCTTGTACTTGGGCAGCGCCTGCCCCCACGGCAGCTGAGGGCGGCAGCCCTCGCTCGATAGTCTCCGCACGTGTTCATTCTCATGCTTCGACCATGCGTACATCTGCGCCATCATGCGCTCCTCTTGTTCAATGATGAAGGGCCTTACCGCGAATTCTGAAGAGGAGTACCGAGTATACCTTTCCAATGCACCCATTGATATCTCCCAATCAGATTCATCCTGCCCATAGACCTCAACGAAGTCCGGAAAGACCGTTCCCAAAAAACCTGGATGTTTAGCGACCACCTTGTCCAGTATGGCTATGTCGCTTCCGTAATCCGACGTCAGATGCCTGCCTAGGCTTGTACTGACCCTTCGGACCCTGGCCTTTAACTCCAGATCATCCCACGTCTCATCCATTGCGGATCTTAAAAACTCATCCGCCTGAAAATCTCCATATACCGTTTGAACATCCAAAGCCAGCTTGCGAAGCGAATCTTGATTGAACATGTCCTTCAGCAGGTCCGGCATTTGTTTTCCTCCGTCGCATAAAGCTCCGAACGGTCAAAACAGGCTTGGGCAGAGACATTTCTTCCCAATAACTGTGATCTCCGGCTTCGGAACGGCTGTATCTATGATACAGTAAGTATTTAATCGGAATGTTTATTGCATGCTATCGTCCGGCAAGATATACCGGACAAAAGAGGATTAGCGATGATAAAGCAGGTCCGCGCGAACTATGATGCGCCATTGATAGAGAAGGAGGTCCAAGAATTCTGGGCCTCCGCCAACGCTTATGAGAAGACTAAAGAACTCAGGTCGAACGGTGAGAAGTTCTATTTCCTTGACGGTCCGCCTTACACAACAGGCTCCATACACCTGGGAACGGCAATGAACAAGACCCTGAAGGACATCATGATCAGATACCTCAGGATGAACGGCTACAACGTACGCGACCAGCCGGGATTCGATATGCACGGTCTGCCCATCGAAGTGCAGGTGGAGAAGAAGATCGGCGTCCACTCCAAGAAGGAGATCGAGGAGATAGGTATCGATAAGTTCGTGGACACATGCAAGAAGTTCGCAAACGACCTCAGAGGGAGCATGACCGACCAGTTCAAACAGCTCGGCGTATGGATGGATTGGGACAATCCGTACCAGACGCTCAAACTTGATTTCATAGAGTCCGCATGGTGGACGGTCCGCCGCGCCTATGAGAAGGGACTGCTTGGGCCTTCCAGCAAAGTGGTCACATGGTGTCCGAGGTGCGAGACCGCACTTGCCGAGGCCGAGATAGAATACTGGGACGAGACCGACCCGTCGGTGATGGTTAGGTTCCCCCTTGTCGAGAACAGCGACATATCCCTGCTCATATGGACCACCACGCCCTGGACCCTTCCGTCCAATATGGCCGTGGCCGCCCATCCCGACTTTGAGTACGCAAAGGTCAGGCTTTTCGGAGAAGGGAAAGAGGAGATTGTCATATGCATGCTCTCTCAGGCTGAGTACGTCATGAAGAAAGGAGGGTATGACGGATTCGATGTCATAGACAAGCTCACAGGCAAAGAGCTGGAAGGCATCGAGTACATACCGCCGTTCGATATCAGCCCCGACCACCTTAAAAGAAGCGACTGGACATACAGGGTGCTGAACGCTGATTACGTCGAGAAGGACAACACGGGCCTCGTACATACCGCACCCGGATTCGGTCCGGACGATTACGAAACGGGAAAGAGATACGGAATAGAGCCTTTCTCTCCGGTCGGAGAGTCGGGGAGGTTCACCGAGGAGTTCCCGATGATGGCGAACAAGAAAGTAAAGACCGCCAACGAGGACATCGTGAAATATCTCAATGAGAGAGGACTTCTTTTCAATTCCGACAAGGTAAAGCACAGATACGGGCACTGCTGGAGATGCAAGACCCCGATCATCTACAGGAATACCCGCCAGTGGTTCATCACGATCCCCGACATAAAGGATCAGATGCTCGATGAGATAGACCGCGTGAAATGGGTGCCTGAATGGGCCGGAGAATCCAGGGAAAGGAACTGGGTCGAAGGCGCAAGGGAATGGTGCGTCTCACGCCAGAGATACTGGGGCATACCGATACCCGTGTGGGAATGCGAGGAATGCGGAGAGATGCATGTCGTGGGTCAGTACAAAGACCTCCACGACGGAGAAGGATACACGGACGGCATGGATACCCACCGCCCGTGGATCGATGATGTCACATTCAAATGCAGGAAGTGCGGATCGACAATGCACAGAGTAAAGGATGTGCTTGACGTCTGGTTCGATTCCGGGGTCGCCGCATGGGCGCAGCTGTCGTATCCCGCCAAAAAGGAAGAGTTCGACACCTGGTGGCCCGGAAGATTCATAATCGAGGCGCACGACCAGACAAGAGGCTGGTTCTACACGCAGTTGGGAGCAGGAGTAGTATCCTTCGACCGCGCACCTTACGACGAAGTGATGATGCACGGATGGGTGCTCGATCCGAAAGGACAGAAGATGTCGAAATCCAAAGGCAACGTGATAGAGCCGCTGGAGATAATAAACGAGCTCGGAGCGGATTCCCTCAGGCTGTACCTGATAAAAGCGAACGCACCGTGGGAAGATACCGCATTCCAGAAGGACGGCCCCAAGAATGCCAGGAAGATCCTGAACACATACTGGAACGTGGTGAACTTCGCATCCACATACATGAACATAGACGGCTACGATCCGTCGGCCCATACCCTTGAGAGCGTACGCAAGAACCTAAGGAGAGAGGATAGATGGATGCTCTCAAGGACGGAGAAGGTCAAGAAAGCGGTCACCGAGGGGCTCGAGTCCAGGGAACTGCATAAGGTCGCCAGAGCGCTTGAGGATTACATCATGGAAGACCTTTCCCGCTGGTATGTCCGTCTGGTAAGGGACAGAAGCTGGAGCGAAGAGGATGACTCCTATGATGATAAGATAGCGTCTTACTTCGTGCTCCACCGCTCCATAATGGATACGGCTCTGCTGCTGGCTCCCCTGACCCCCCACATATCAGAAGAGGTCTACCGCCACATGGGAGGCAGTAAACTCTCCGTACACATGGAGGATTGGGCCAAATGGGACGAATCCCTCATCGACGACAGACTGGAAAGGGGCACGTATCTGATCCAGAGTGTGATAGAGGTTGTTGCTGCGGAGAGGGCCAAGATGGGCAGCAAGCTCAGGTGGCCCCTGAAGCAGATATTCATCAAAGGCGAAGGGGATGTCAACGAATACATCTCATTGTTCGAAGATGTTCTGATGCAGCAGGGTAACATAAAGGACATCAGATACGCCGCGTCAGAGAGCGATGTCGAAGGCCTTGAAGGCGTCGAATTCAACGGCGGAAAGATGTTCATAGACTTCGATGTGACGCCAGAGATAGAGGCCGAAGGCTATGCCAGAGAACTGATCAGAAGGATACAGCAGATGAGGAAGGATATGAAACTGAACGTGGAGCAGTACATCAACTGCGACGTGAACGCCGAACCTTATCTCGTAGGGCTCTTCGGTAAATGGGCCGACCACATATCCTCTGAGGTCAGGGCAAAGAAGCTCACCTTCACGGAAAGCCCCGGAGGGGACGAGGTCAAGACCTGGGACGTTACAGGAAAGGATATCGTGATAGGCATCAGCTCAGCGGAGCAGTGAAACAGGGCACAGCCCTCATTTCAACCCTTTTAACATCTCATCCACTACCTTATGCGTAAGCGGGACCGTGGATGCGTCGTTCTTTATTTCATCGATATCCGCCCAGGCGTATCCGACGTTCTCCTTGTTGAGAACAGGTTCCTGATCGCCTATTTTGAAAAGGAACGGATATACTTCCCATATCGTGTCCTTTTCCCTTACATACACAGGAGGCAGGCTCACGGCAGGTGCTGAGACCTTTATCTGAGTCTCTTCCATTATTTCCCTAGGTGCGGCGTTCTCCGGGGTTTCGCCTTGTTCGATCTTCCCGGCGACAAGTGACTTGTAGCCGGGGAACGACCTTGCATTGTCCGGGCGCTGCAGAAGCAGGATCTTCCCCTTATCGTTCAGAAGCGCGGACGATATCACCTTGATAATTCTCGTGCCTTTTATTTCAACTGTGCCAGCATCTCCGTCGACGATTACATCGTCATCGTTCTGAAGGACGCTGATGTCTATCCTGTCGACCATTGGTATAGAGGATATCACCGCACCGGTGGTGACTATCGTCTCGGCCGAGTTATTGATGACCGCTGCCGGCGCTTTGCCGTGGACCATCAGATCGTACATCACGAACGACCCGACAGTGCTTCCTTTTCCGGCAGAGAAGACGAACACCTTACCTGCGATGTTCCCTTCTCCGACATTGAGGTCTCCGGTGGATGCGTTCACTCCTCCGAGGAAACTGAACGTCCCGTCAAGCTTCAGGACCTTGCCTTCGACCTTTCCGGAAGATATCGCCCTTCCGCGCATAATCATAAGACGACCTCCATAAGCTTCGACACGTCGGTGCATATGACATCCTGAGAGCACAGAGTAGGAAGATAGTTTCCGGCCTTTGCGGAGTTTGTTCCTGTCCTCTTGAATGTTCCCTCTATCGGCGCGACCACCATGCACGTGTCTGCCAGGACCGGGCCGAACTCTTCCATTATCTTGACTTCCTCTGCGCATTCCTCGCGTACTTTGGATGATGTGCAGAACCATATCTCGATGTCCTTGTTCTTCTTTTTCTTCCCTTTCAGGAATGCTGCGATATCCCTCATCTCTTTGGGGCTTAGATGGGGGCATCCCAGCGCAATAAGCTGGATGTCGTCCGCTGTGTTCAGTTTATCGTACGCTTCTTTGAGCTCTTTCTTTCCGATGTGTATCGTCTCCAGCCCGCTGATGTCAAAGTTGCCGGCTTCCGGCGTAACTCCCTCGACATGATACAACGCCACCGATCCGGAGGCCGCCATAGCCGCAGACATGGTCTTCGCATCGTCAACGGTAGGCGATATGCCCCTGAAATATGGTATTCCGCTGCCTATTGCCATGCCAACGGCTTGTCCGAGCATGGAGTGGCTGAATATCGAACCGTCGATCTCCGCATCGATCACCACCGTCGGTTTCCGATTCTCATCGATGTGCAGACCGTAGTTGGCTGTTTTTCCCAAGATAGCGGCCGCAAGCGCTCCCGGACCTCCTTCCCTATTGGTCCTTGCGCCTATGTAGGAGTTCACGAACGAAAGCGCCGATGACTCCGCCCATGCCACGTGATCTCCCAGCGAAGGT
>JAISVN010000001.1 GCA_031271555.1 Candidatus Methanoplasma sp. | reverse complement strand
CATTGGGAACCTCAGCCTTTCGTGGGACATCTTGCTGCTCATCTTTGCCGTGGATACCCCCATTGTCATCATTTCGCTTGCGTACGACCACATGCCGTAATATTGGCGCCTGTAGACCCTTCCCAGGAATATATCTGCTCTTGAAAGCTTCTCATATCCTCTGACGGTGTCCCCCGGCTCCTTGTATTCATACGGCAGGTTCTCGTCTATCCAAAGTATCGCGGTCTCCGGATCAACATCCACTTCCGACAGGATCTTCTTTGCTCCGACGGGGTCATCCTTCCTGAACATCCTCTCGAGGACTGCGTACATGTCCTTTTTAACTACCCTCTCCTGCAGCTTTTCCGCAGAGGAGATGTCTATTGAGGTCCTTCCCTGCGAAAGGGCCTCCAGGTCCCTCACAGCAGCCCTCATGTCTCCGTTGGAGTTCTCGGCGACCTTCTGAAGCACCGAATCGTCTGCGGCGATCTTCTCCGCATCGGCTATCCTCTTCAGTGCGCCGACCATCGACCTTGTGTTCGGTTTCCTGAAAGTTATCTGCAGCGTGTCCGTCTTCACAGCGGAACTCTTTTTAGACAGGGCGAAGAAGTCATTGACTATCAGTATGACCGGCTGTTTTGTGGTCTTTATAAGTTCGTTTATGGCAGGCAGGGCTCCCCGGTCAGCGTTGCCGAACAGATTGTCGGCCTCGTCCAGGATGATCAGCTTCTTCCTTCCTTCCTTATTCCCTTTGTACTCTTCATCTAGCCCCAGAGTGTCGAAGTAGGATCCCCTCAAGGCCACCTCTTTTATGGCGCTGCCCGTCCTCTGATCGGATGCGTTCATCTCGACTATGTCCCACCCCATGTCTTTGGCCAGAGCCTCTGCGGATGATGTCTTGCCTATCCCCGGCGACCCTATTAGGACGATGGCCCGTTTCTTGGGTATGCCGCTCATCCATGAACCTGCCCAGTCTTCCAGTTCCTTTACTGCAGACGGATTGCCTATGACATCTGAAAGCTTCTTCGGACGATACTTCTCGGTCCAGTCTTCTGTCATGATGAATCACTCGGTTCTTTCGGTGGTATGAAAGCCAGCACGAATGCCTCCATTCCCTGCATTATGTAAATGAAGATCGTGATTATCATGAAGATCAGATTGCTCCACCAGACGTCGGCGTCGATTTGCTGCCTGAAGTAGAACATGGCTGCGGACAATAAGAGGTACATCGCCCCTCTGCCCCATTTTTTGAAATATAAATGGCCGAGACCGTATATGCCTATCGTTCCCAGCCCGAGCATGAACCCGATGGCTCCGGGTATGAAAGCAAGCGCTATCCCTATCCACCCGTACTTCACCATTTTAGGCTGGAACACTGCGATCTGAGTTCTCGATAGCGGTTCGCCGCAGTTCTGACAGAATAGATCGCCGGAAGACATGTCCTTGCCGCACGATGAGCATTTGTCGGTCTCCGGAGGTATGAACCTTCCTGAGTCATCCAGCCTTATCGTGTTATCTCTCTTCCTTCCGCACGAATAGCAGAAATCCACATCCTCCGGGATCTCGTTCCCGCATTCAGGACAAATGTATATCATCTGAATCCTCATAAGCCGCAATCACTGATATATGCGGTACACTCCCTCATTGTGTTCAACCTTAATAGGCTCATCGTAAAGAACGCTCATGGTCTCCGACGTCAGAAGCGCCTCTTTCTTTCCGTCGGCATATATCCTGCCGCCTTTCATCATAACGACCCTGTCGATGCTTTCCGGTATGTCGGCAAGGTCATGCGTCACGATGATGAGATTGACGCCGGCTCCGATCAGCAGATCGAACATCTTTCTGAATTTCGACATCATCGTTACATCGAGTCCGGTCATCGGCTCGTCCATGACAAGAGTGCCCGGACCGGGAGCGAGGGCTCTTGCGATAAGCGTCCGCCGCATCTCTCCCATCGAGAGGCCATCGACCGTTCTGTCCAAGAGTTCTTCTATGCCCATCATAAGGGCCGCATTCCGGACCTTTGAGACCATCTCTGAGGTAACCTCCATGTTCCTGAAAACATCCAGACTTCCGAAGAATCCAGATGCTATAACTTCGCTCACCAGAGTGTCGGGGGAGAACTGACTCTGCAGGTCCATGGAGACTATCCCCATTTTGTTCCTTATGTCGAAAATGTTCCAATTCTCATCACCGAATATCTTCATGACCGTGTGCGAGTTCTCATCAAAATAGGGGTGTATCTCCCCTCTGAGCAATTTTATCAGGGTCGTCTTTCCGGAACCGTTGCTCCCGACTATCGCCACGCTCTCATCCGGTTCTATTGAAAGATCTATGGAGTCGAGGATCTTCTTTCCGCTCCTTACAACGGACACTCCCTTCATCTCCAACATCTTCATGGATGACGTGAAGATGACCATCCCTAAAAATGTTTTACATCAACAGACGGCTTGAAAATATGCTCAAAATGACCATTAAAGATTGTGATCGCCCCTTATACAGTAAAGAATGCTTTTACTTTCGGCGTGAAGAGGTAAAAGAGTATCAAGAGGAATATGAGGAGCATGATTATTGCGGGTATCATAAAGGCGGCCTCCATGCGACCGCCTGTTATCTGCATTATCAGGCCGGCAATCGCCACGATAGTGGTCAGAGCATAGAGGATCACTGCAATATACCAGGCGATGGTCCACCCCCTCCATATGGAGAGCCCTATTATCAGGATGATTATGCCGCCTATCAGACCTGCATATCCCAAAGTGCTTGCAAGACCGACATTGGTGTAGTCTGAAATAAGATTCCAGACGATCTCTGAATCAATGATCGAAAGCACAGATAGAGATATCGTCAGAACTGCAACTATCAGGGTTATCAATCCTATCAGTCCCACTAATATGGGTCTGCTTTTTCCTCCCATGTTCAATATATTCTTTTGCAAAGTATATATTATAGATGGAGAAGAACGATCTAAATCATAGATAGTCCGCATTTTTATGTCAATATTGAAAGGCCGAACTGAAGAAAGAATATAAAAAAG
>JAISVN010000097.1 GCA_031271555.1 Candidatus Methanoplasma sp. | reverse complement strand
ATCGGAGAGGCGAGCAGCAAGGTACTTGCGGACGAACTCACCGAAGAGAACTTCCAGGCCGCAAGAGAGGTCCTGAGCACGTACGGCCCCAGGATACTTCTTCCCGTGGATGTTGCCGTGGAAAGGGACGGCAGGAGGACATGTGTCAGTACAGGAGACATGCCTACCGCGGAACCCGCTTTGGACATAGGCGATCAATCCATAGACAAGTTCAGAAAAGTGATACTGTCGTCAAAGACATCATTCATGTCCGGCCCTGCCGGGATGTTCGAGAAACAAGGGTTCGAAGTAGGCACCAAAGAGCTGATCACCGCAATGGTGGAAAGCAAAGGGCTGTCCGTCCTCGGAGGCGGACACACCGCAGGAGCCGCAGAGAGGTTCGATCTTGCTGACAGAGTTTCCTACATCAGTACAGGCGGCGGTGCGTTGGAGACCTTCCTTCTAAGGGAACCCCTGCCTGTCATAAAGGCTTTGGAGTATTCGAAGAAGAGGTTTGGTCCGAATCACTGAGTCTGATTATCGGCGGCGAGGGGGCCGAATATGGATGCGCGCTTCATCCTGATAAGAACGTCTTTAAGGCGTTCAACCGGCTCTGTTACCGTCATGCGCACGTAACCCTCGGCCGATGCTCCGAACCCGGGGCCGGGCGTGACTATTATCCCTATGTCAATCATCTTCTCGACGAACTCGTCGGAAGGCATGCCGCAGTCGAACCAGATGTAGAATGTTCCCTTTGGCATAACAACGTCGAAACCGAGCTCCCTAAGGCCGTTGACGAGGGTCTTCCTTCTTTCGGAGTAGATGTCCATGTTGTTCTTTATGACGCTCGGGGGCGCCCCATCGTCATTGTACATCTCAAGAGCCGTTATCCCTGCCTTCTGGATGAAGATCGGGGCCCCTGAGTCTATCTGCCCTTTGCATTTCTTGAGCCCGGCTATCAGGTCGGGGTGCCCCACGGCGTAACCCAATCTGAAACCGGTCATGTTGAATGTCTTGGAGAATGAACCGAACTCTATGCAGTCGTGCCCAGCCTGAAGCGCCGATGGCGCATGATAGTCGTCGTAGCACATCTCGGAGTAAGCGTTGTCGTAACACAGTATGGTCTCCGTCTTCTGGCACCAGTCGTAGACCTTCTGCAGGTACGGCAGGTCGCAGGTAGCGCCGGTAGGATTGTTCGGGTAGTTCACGTAAAGCATCTTGGCATCCGTCGGGCATTCGTCCACATCAAGGAGCCAGTCCTTCTCCGGTCTCAGCGGCACGAGCACGCATTTTGCTTCGTTGAAGATCGTGGAAGCCCCCGAATACACAGGGTATCCCGGACTTGGAGCTATGATCGTATCTCCAGGGTTTACGAATGCCTGGGATATGTTGAAGATCGCTTCTTTGGATCCCAAAGTGATGCAGACCTCCTTGTCTGGATCGAGTTCGACCCCGAATCTCCTTTTGTACCATTTTGCCACTGCCTCACGCAGGTCTTTCTCGCCCTGCGATGAAGAATACTTCTGGTTCTCGTTGGCTTCCGCCGCGATCTGCAATGATTTGACTATCTTGTCGGGAGTGGGAAGGTCCGGATCGCCGATGCCCAGATCGATCATGTCCATACCTTCTTTCCTCTTGGCGTTCGCAAGTTCCTCCAACCTCACAAAAAGATAAGGGGGCAACTGTTTCAGTCTTTCAGACTGTTCGTAATTGGCCATATTATCACTCTTCCCTGATGTCTCCTTCGTATACAAGCGTAGCAGGTCCTTCCATATATACTCGGTCCAAACCTTTCGATACGGTTATCTTGAGCCACCCTCCGGGCAGGCGGACATCGACCGGTTCATCGAACGGAACCAGTCCGTTCAGGGCGGCCGCCGTTGCGGACGCGCATGCGCCCGTGCCGCATGCAAGGGTCCATCCGGCACCTCTCTCGTATACCTTTATGTGGATGTTCCCATCCTGGATCCTGCAGAATTCCACGTTCGTCTTCTTGGGAAAGAACGGATGCGCTTCAAGTATCGGACCGAGTCTTTCGACCTCGTTGTCGCTGAGGTCCGAGAACGTTATGAAATGGGGATTGCCCATGGATACCGCGTTTCCGCGTATGCTGTATCCTTCCAATGCAAAGGGCTGGTCTATGAACTCTCCGTCATAGTCTATGGGGACCGTTCTGCCGTCGAGTATGGGCGCTCCCATATCAACTCTGACGGTCGTCACCTTGCCGCCGTCAAGGGATACCGCTATCCTCTTCACGCCGGCCTGCGTACTAATCGCGAATTCCTCTTTGTCGACTATGCCGAAATCATATGCGTGCTTGGCAAGGCATCTGATGCCGTTGCCGCACATCTCCGCTTCCGTGCCGTCGGCGTTGATGATCCTCATGCCGATGTCCGTACCTTCTCCCGGCATAAGGAAAACTACGCCGTCCGCGCCTATTCCGTAATTGCGGTCGCAGAACAGCCGGCATCTTTCATTGTCTATCTCGATATCCGTGTTCATCCCATCAATAAGCACAAAATCATTGCCTATTCCATGATATTTCCAGAACTTCATCCGATAAGCCTCTCAGGTATCCTCTGGTGTCTCCACTGCTCCTCTATAAGCTCTGAGTCCCTTATAAGCTCTGCCTTGCCGCCGTTCACAAGAACCTCTCTGCAAAGGGGGCGGGAGTTGTAGTTGCTGGACATAGAGAATCCGTATGCCCCTGTATTATAGACGACAACGATGTCCCCTTCCTCCGGATCGGGCAGAGCGCGGTCATGAGCCAGATAGTCTCCGGACTCGCATATTGGGCCGACCACATCGTATTTTGCGGTGCACGCCTTTCCGAACTTGTTGCCTATAGCCACATGATGGTACGAGTCGTACATCGCAGGCCTGACGAGGGTGTTGAAGCCCGCATCCACTCCGACGTACTTCTTCACGCCCGCATCCTTAACGTCAATGCACTTCGTGAGGAGGACGGTCGTGTCGCATATGATGTACCTTCCCGGCTCAAGAATGAGGGTCTTTACATCGGTCTCTTCGAGGACCATGTCCGTCAGGCTCATCGCCAGTTCGCCGACGTCCATCTCAAGCTCGTTCGGACGGTAAGGGACGCCTATCCCTCCGCCCATGTCTATGAATTCCAGATCGATACCGTTGTCCTTCAGTTCGTTGGTCGTTCTTATCAGGACTTCCATGACATCCGTGAAAGGCTCGCTGACCAGCCCGCCGGAACCGATGTGGGCGTGTATGCCCTTGATATCGAATCCGAGTTCCTTCGCACGGAGATATGTCTTGATGATGTCTTTCTCGGGTATCCCGAATTTCGACCCCTTTGCGCCGGTGATGACCTTGTCGCTGTGTCCCGAACCCACTCCCGGAGTTATCCTGAAGGATATGGGCAGGTCGGAGTTAATCTTCGCAAGCCTTTCCAGTTCCGAGGCGGAGTCGACGTTGATCATCACTCCGAGATCGGACACGGCCTTCAGCTCTTCGTTGCTGACGTTGACCCCGGTGTACATTATCCTGTCGGGAGTGAAGCCCGCTTTGAGGCAGGACATTACCTCCCCTATTGAGACGGCATCAATGCCGGACCCTTCCTGTTCGAGTATCCTGAGTATCGCAAGGTTAGTGTTCGCCTTGCATGCATAGTGTATCTTAGTGTCCATGTATTTCGAGAACTCGCCGTATATGCTGCGGTAGTTCTCCCTCAGCCGGGCCTCGTCGGTAACGTATACCGGAGTGCCGAACTCCTCTGCGATATCCGTGACGGACATTCCGCCGAACTGCATTATTCCGTCCCTGCCCTCATAATCTCTCATCTGATCCGCCTCCGACATATTTGCTGTGCAGTATCCTGACCACTTCCGTGACCTTGGACATGGGAACGACGAAATTCAAAGAGACATCCGACGCTCCTTCCGAGATCATCTCGACGTTGGCCCTAGCTTCCTTGACGGCGGTGAATATGTCCCCTGAAACTCCGCACTTGGAAAGCAGGTTGTCTCCGACCGCGCACACAAGTGCCATATCGTTCTTGACCTCGATCCTTTCTATGTCTCCGGGTTCGAGGGTGTTGAGCTTGGACAATATGGACTTGATGTCGTTGTTGTGCACCAGGAATGCCACGGTCGAAAGCGATGTGGATATGAGGTATATGGTGACCTCGTTCTCGGATATCTTCTCGATTATGCGGGCCACCATCTCAGGGTGGAAAGCGATCTCCGCAGAGCTTATCGCTATGATCGAAAGGTCGGTCTTCAGGGCAACGCTTCTGAGGAGGTCGTCCTTAGGCTTCCTGAGGTGGTGGATTATGGTGCCTGGCTCTTCCGGCTTGAATGAGTTCCTCACCTTAAGGGGTATGTGCTTCATCCTGACGGGCTCTATCGTCCTCGGATGGAGCACCTTCGCGCCGAAGTATGCAAGCTCCGCCGCCTCCCCGAAATTCATCTCGTCTATCTTTATCGCATCCGGTATTATGCGCGGATCGGCCGACATGAAACCGTCCACGTCCGTCCATATCTCCAGAAGGTCGGCGTTCATGGCGTTAGCCACAACTGCCGCGGAGTAATCGCTTCCCCCTCTTCCGAAGGTAAGGGGAGCCCCATCGCTCTTTATGCCGTAGAATCCGGTTATCACAGGTATTATGCCGTCATTGACGTACGGTCTGACCTTTATTGCCATCATGGACTCTGTCTTGTTCAGGTCTGCGCTTCCGGAGAGAGGTCTCCCTTCTGCGTATATCCCGCAGTCCTCCGACGTAAGCGCAATGGAATTCGCACCGGACGCTCTGAGAAGGTGGCTCAGGATAAGGGAAGAGAACCTCTCGCCCTGCGAAGTGATGTTGTCCTTGAAATAAGGATCCTTAGAGGCGTTCTCATCGTCAAGGAGTTCCCTGAAGCTTGCAGCCCTGGCATTGAAATCCTTCATGAATTCCGCCATCCGGTCTCCGCTGAGGAGCTGGTTCGCGACATCGATGTGTTTCTTCTCGAACTCCTCCAGCAGGGAGTTCTTGGTCTCCGGGAGGCCCTCGGCCTCTTTGATCAGAAAGTTCGTTATGCCTGACATCGCAGACACTACGACCACCTTGTTGCCTTCTCCCTTTATTATTATGTCCGCCGCTCTCTGCAGCGACTCCGGGGACCCGACGCTGGTCCCTCCGAACTTCATGACGGTGATCATATTCCAAGCACCTCGCTCATGCTGTGCATCTTTACATCCTTCCTTTTCGCGGTCCGTCCTATTCTTGTCATAGGACCGCCTCAGAGCCCCATCTTATCAAGTACTGGGTCCAGCTTCCTCTTCCCTTCTTCGGTGATGGGTGTCAGGGGCAGTCTGGGGATCCCGCTTCCGTAACCGAGTCTGCC
>JAISVN010000016.1 GCA_031271555.1 Candidatus Methanoplasma sp. | reverse complement strand
TGCTGCTGCTATGAAATCGGTCCAGTTCGCTCCTACCGCGATGAACAGTCAGAAGACGAGATTCCGCTATATCGACGGTACGCTGTATGCCGAGATCCCTCCCGAAAAGCTCAATATGGTCGATCTCGGCATAACCAAGCTCCACTTTGAATTGGCCGCAGGCGGTAAGTTCGAGCTTGGCTCTCCGGGAGCATTCAGCAAAGGCTGATCAGTACCTGTTGTCGAATATGCGGTTGGTCTTCTTTTCGCTTCTTGGAAGGTCTCCTATGTTGACTGCTTTCGGTATTACCAGAATATTGATCGCATCCTTCAGCTGTTTGACTACTTCTTTCTCAAGTGCTGGCCTCTGATCTTCAGGAACCTGCGTCTCGAAGAAAACTGTCACTAGGTCCTTTCCGTCCAGGTGGTCGATCATTATCTGATATTCGCTTTCCACGCCGTCGATCTTGCTCAACACACCGTCGAACTGCGCAGGGAATATATTGGTGCCCTTGACCTTGACCATATCGTCCGTCCTTCCGGTGATTATGTCTATCCTTGGATACTTCGATCCGCACGGACATTCTCCTGTGATTATCCTTGTTAGGTCGTGCGTCCTGTACCTTATCAAGGGTGCGCCCTCTTTGAGCAGAGTGGTTATCACAAGCTCCCCTTCCTGACCATCGGGCAGCACCTCCCCCGTCTTCGGATCTATTATCTCGAAATAGAGATAATCGTCCCACATATGGATCCCGTTCTCATAGCTGCAGCTTATCCCTATTCCGGGTCCATAGATCTCGGTAAGACCGTATATGTCATAGAGCTCCACGCCCAGATCGTCGGCGATCCTCTGCCTCATCTTGTCTCCCCAGCGTTCAGACCCGATTATTCCCTTTTTCAGGCTTATCTTGTCTTTTATGCCGCGTTTCTTTATCTCCTCTGACAAAAGGAGTGCATAAGATGACGTCGCACACAAAGCTGTAGTGTGAAGGTCCGTCATCATCTTGATCTGCTTCTCTGTGTTCCCCGGCCCCATCGGTATGACCATCGCGCCGAGTTTCTCAGCACCGTATTGGAACCCTATGCCGGCTGTCCACAGCCCATATCCCGGCGTTATCTGGACAATGTCCTCGGAACTCAATCCTGCCATGCGGTAGCAGCGCTCGAACATTGTCCCCCAGTCTTCGACATCTCTTTGGGTGTACGGTATTATGACCGGCGTTCCAGTGGTCCCGGATGACGAGTGTATCCTCACTATGTCCTTTTCTGGAACGGCTTTCAATCCCAGAGGGTATGCATCTCTGAGATCGTTCTTATCAGTGAACGGAAGTTTCTCGAAGTCCTCTTGGGTTTTCACTTTTGAGAGATCGATGTCTTTGTATTTCTCTCCGTAAAAGGAGCTCTTTTCCTTTATCGATGAGAGTATTCCACTTATCTTGTCGAACTGGTAATCATTCATCCGCATTCATATCACCCTTGTTTGAATGCGTTATAGCGTTCACATATAACCACTTTATGGCATTAATGTATAATAATATACATTATCTTCATCTTTAAATGAAAAAATTGTTTGTGTATGCATAAACAGTTTGCATCATTTTTAACAAGCTGTATGTGTATGCATGAACAGTTTAGAAAGCATTACCAGTTAGATTTGACCCCATATTGCAAAGAAGTGAGAGAAGCAAGAAAACATATGAGTGCTCATCTAAATTATTAATATTTGCTGGCTTGCATTTTCCATACCACTTTTCCATCTGGAGAAAATTGACGCTTTCTTTCGCCTTCGATGCAGGGAACTTTTATCCCAATACTGAATGCAACGGTTGAACTCTGGAACTCAAACAGGGCGTTACTGTGTTCTGCGCCCTTGAAGAATCATCTTATGATAGTAGCTGAGTTTCTGACATGTATCTCGGGATGATCGATATACAGACTGAGACGGTAATAGGCTGCCAAGTATCCGTTCGCGGCCGCCAGTGTGTAATAATGAATCGCTTCAGAGAGACTTTTCTTGACCCCTTTCCCCTCCTCGTACAATGTTCCAAGCACGAACTGGGCATCTTCGGATCCTGCCACAGAGGCTTTTACGATCATATCCAATGCCGTCTTGTCGCTTCTTCTTACGAATATCCCCGCATGGTACATCATGGCCAGAGTGAACATGGCCGTGGGGTTGCCGAGCTCCGCCGCAACTTCATAGCTTCTGAACGCATTCGCCTCATCCCCGGTTTCAAGGAACAGATCGGCTTCGGCGAACGCCCGATCCCTTACGGCTTTCTCCCTTTCCACATCCGTGTTCATCAGCTTTGATTCCCTTTCCTCAAGAGAGTCGTGCTTCCCTCCGTCCAATGCCAAAAGCACCAGATGCCAGCACACAAGGCATTTTTCATGTCCCATGTCGGCACCCATTTTATACCATCTTCCGGCCTCGGAGAGATTGATATCTATGTTGAACAGGCCGTATTCGAAGTTCCTGCCTATCCTGTAGAACATCTCCCCATCGCCTTTCAACCCTACTCTTGAATACAACTCTTCGCGTTCGGAGATATTCTGGTGGATGCCCATCCCGATACCGTACATGTAGCCCGTCATGAATTGGGCCATCAGATTGCCTTGGGCCGCCGCAGACGCCATCAGCCTGAATGCGGATTCTTCGTCCCTTTCCGTATAATTCCCGGAAAGGTGAATGAATCCGAGATCCACCTTGGCTTCGGGGACCCCTGATTCCGCAGCCGCTTTGAGGTATTTCATGAACATCCTGTCGTCTTTTTCCGCTATGGTCCCGTCTCTGAATATCTTTGCCAATTCCCATTTTGCCCTTGAGCAACCTGCTTCGGAGGACAGTATATACCACTTCATTGCGAGCTCTGGGTCCGGATCGATGTTCTTTCCGTGGTGATACATATAAGCGAGACCCAGTCTGGCATACGGGCTCCCCGCCTCTGCGTCATAAAATATGGTCTTTTCTGCCATCCTTGTCTCTCCGTCAATGAATCTTTTCAGCTTTTATCCTTTCAAGAAGCGCTTTTGCGTCCGGATCTCCCTGTTTTGCTGACATGGCCAGATACCGTTTCGCGCGAGGTACGTTCTTTTTAACGTATTTTCCCTCCAAAAGCAGCTTTCCGATATAATATTGCCCTTCTGGGTGTCCGGAATCAGCCGACTCATTGAGAAGCCTAAGGCCCTCATCGATATTTTGTTCCGACCCCGTACCTGTAATATTAAGCATTCCTAAAAATGCTTTCGCCCCCATATGGCCCTGCTCCGCTGCCAGACCGAACCACAATGCAGCTTTTTTGACATCTTTTGCGATGCCTCTCCCCTCATAATAGAAACATGCCAATGCGTATTGCGAATTGACCTCTCCCATCTCTGCCGCTTCCATGAAATACTCCGCTGCGACCTTATCGTCCTTTTCGTAATAAGTTCCTGTCCCGTACATGCATGCGATGGCGTACTTGGCATATCCGCTGCATGATTCCGCGGCTTTGCCGAACCACAATGCGGCTTTCTCCAGATCCCTCCCCAGAGCTGCTCCCTCAAACCTGAGGTTCGCATAGTCCACCATTGCCTGCTGGAATCCAGATTCGCAAGACATCTCAAGCAGTTCCGCCGCTTTGGCCTCATCCCTCTTTACGCCTTGGCCGTACACGTACATCATGCCCAGCTGGTACTGGGCCTCTCCGTGTCCGGATGCGGAGGCCTTCTCCAGATAGATCGCGGCCTTGGCCGGATCGTATATCCTTCTGTCAGGGATCATATGGATCGCTGCCAGGGAATATTGTGCATCTGCATTCCCGAACTCGGCTGCGAGCTGATACCATTTCAGCGCTTCTCCGAGGTTCGCCTCCGTATAACAGAGGCCTGCATCATACATCTCCCCAATGTGATACATCGCTTCAGAACTTCCGCCGTCGGCCGCCTTCCTGAGCCAATACAATGCCTTATCCTTGTCTTTTCTGACGCCTTTTCCCATCAGGTACATGAATCCTACCGTGTTCTGCGCTTGGACATCGCCTTCCTCTGCG
>JAISVN010000140.1 GCA_031271555.1 Candidatus Methanoplasma sp. | reverse complement strand
ATAAGACTGGTGAAGAAGGAAGACAAACCATTCAGCTACATATCGAAGAGCGTCAAACACTACCTTGGCGGAGAGGACCTGAAACACAACAAACGCAGCAAGAACAGGCTCAGAGTGGTGATGTTGGCCGGTGTAGTGATCACTGTTGCGGTATTCATCATGTGTCTCTGCGTGGGGCATAACGCCACTATGTCTGTCGGGGAGATGTTCTCATCGTTGTTTTCAGCAATATCCAACGGCGGAGCCGATCCCTCGAACCTAAATGAGATACGGGTCTTCGAATCAAGGCTCCCGAGGACTCTCGCCGCACTCGGCGTAGGCATAGGATTGTCGATCGCAGGCAGCATGTACCAGGCGGTTATACGCAACCCGCTTGTCGACCCTTACATAATGGGTGTGTCTGCGGGAGCCGGTACGGCCGCCGTTGCTGTAATAGCATTCGACTTCACTTTCTTCGGACTCTTGGCGCCCCATTCCATATATGCCACAGCCATCATTGCGATGATCGGAGGCCTCGTTGCTTTTGCGATGACCATGTTCATCGCGGAAAGGGCCGGCGGAACATCCATAAACTATGTTCTGGCCGGAGTTGTGATAGGATTGGCGTTCTCTGCCGTTCAGACTCTGATGCTTTCCATGGCAGGACAAAGTGTAAGCAACGCGCTCACATGGCTGTTCGGATCGTTCGCAAACGTATCGTGGAATGAGGTCTGCGTCATCCTTCTCCCTGGGCTTGCCCTATCTTTCGTTCCGTTGATATGGGCAAAGGAGTTCAATCTAGTTCTTCTCGGAGAGGATCAGGCCCAGCAGATGGGCCTGAATGTCCGCAGGTTCAACAGACTCATGCTCATAATCGCATCCGTATTGACGTCGCTGTGCGTGGCGTTCGTCGGGATAATAGGGTTCGTGGGGTTGGTGATACCACACCTGTGCCGCATGATGCTCGGAGGGGACCATAGGCTGGTCCTTCCCGCATCGATAGCGTTCGGAGGCGCCCTCATGATGCTCGCTGACCTTTCCGCAAGGACCCTTTACCTGGGCCAGGAACTTCCGGTCGGAGCGATAACCACGATGATCGTTGTTCCTGTTTTTGCATATCTTTTGATCAAAAGGGGGAAGATGTATGACGGATGATCCGCCCCTTTTGGAACTCAGGGGACTGAATAAGGTCTATGATAACGGATTCCATGCCGTAAAGGACGTTTCATATAAGTTTGGAACAGGTATGTTGGTAGGTCTGATAGGCCCCAACGGCTGCGGCAAGACATCGATGATGAGGTGCATAAACCACATGCACAAGATATCCTCCGGTGATGTGCTGATAGACGGAGAATCCGTTCTGAACAAGACGCCGGCCGAGATAGCAAGGAAAGTATCCAACGTTCCGGCCGAACTGAAGGCAAGTTTCGGTCTTACTGTTTTTGAAACGGTCATGCTCGGCCGCTATCCGTACCTGAAGAACATCTGGTGGGAGACAGATGAGGATGAGACCCTTGTCGAAGATACGATGAAAAAATTCGGGATATTCAATCTTAAAGACCGGCCGCTGAACATGCTGTCGTCCGGAGAGAGGCAGCGCGTCCTCATAGCCAAGGCATACGTCCAAGAACCGAGGCTGATGCTGGTGGATGAGCCCACATCCCATCTTGACATGAAATACAAGCTGGAGGTCATGGAGTATCTTACGGCCATGGTGAAGAAGGACATGTCGATACTTGTGGCAGAGCATGACATCTCCCTCATGGCCAGATACTGCAAGATGTGCATTATAATGAAAAAGGGCCAGATATACGCAATGGGGGATCCGAAAGAGGTCATAACGGAGGAGCTTCTTCAGGAGGTCTACGAGGTCAGCGCATCGGTGGGTTTTGATAAGGACGGAGAACTTTTCGTACTTCCGAAGAGGTATTCCGGGGAATACCATCTCTGATCGGAAGCACAGGATTAATAATCCAACCACAATACGGAATCGATAGAAGATGAGATACGGAAGATATACTCTGGCGGACATCCCGAAGACCGTCCACGGCGGTCAGGCATGGAAGACGGGAGGTATCGAGGACTTCAGCCACAACCTGAATCCATTCGGGCCTCCGGAGTGTCTCCCGGAGATCATCGCAACAGCCATCGATGACATAGGCCACTATCCTGACGACAACTGTACGGAACTGAAGGCATCGCTATCCAGATCATTTTCTTTGAAAGAGGAGAACATAGCCATAGGCGCGGGGTCCTCCGAGATCATACGCAATTTTCCCAACGCATTCATCGAAAGAGGGGAAAAAGCGATCATAAACAGGCCGTCGTTCGCAGAATATTCACAGCAGTGCAGGGTTGCAGGCATAAACGTGGAATACAATGAACTCTCTGAAGAAGAGGATTTCCGGATAAACTCCAGCAGGATGTCGGCAGAGTTAAAAAAAAGGGTCAAAGCGCTTTACATATGCAACCCGAACAATCCCACGGGAAGGATCGAACCGAGGCGCAAGATATTGGAGATCGTTAAGGAATGCAGAGACGAAGGAGTGCTCGTGTTCCTTGACGAGACCCTTTTGGAACTCGTGCCCGATCACGAGAAGGTATCGTGCATGAAATTTGTCAACGATTACGACAACCTGGTCGTTGCAGGCTCTCTTACGAAGTCGTTCGCGATACCTGGGATAAGGATAGGATACGGCACCGCATCGCCGCATCTGATCGAGGAGATGGATAAGGTAAGGATGACCTGGAACGTCGGCCAGATAGAGCAGAACGTTGCAAGGATACTGATGACCGAACATATGGAATATGTCAGAAAAGCGGCAGATATGATGGCGAAAGGGTCAAAGAAGATGCATTCCGAACTTGAGAAAACAGGTTTCCCGGTCGGGAATGTGGCCGATTCATTCTTCTATTTCTGCTCTCTGAAAAGTATCGGCATGAAAGGCTCGGAATTCCAACAGCTCATGCTGAAGAACAAGATAATGGTAAGGGACTGCGCATCGTTCGGAGAAAGGTTCGAATATTTCGTAAGATTCAGTGTCAAAGACGAGAAACGCAATGACCTCTTCGTAGATTCTGTGGAATCCGTTCTGAGGTCCGTAAGGTGATATGCCATGGACCTGTGGATGTCCGCGATCCTGATAGTGGCCGTCTCCCTGCTTATAGACAGGTTCATAGGGGAGCTCCCTAATAGATATCATCTCCTGAGATGGATAGGGAATGTTGTCGGGTTCCTCGACAGGAAGATAAAGGACAGATCATCAAAAAAGACGAAGGCATTAGGATTTCTGTCATATCTGCTGGTATTCCTTATTTTCTGGATTGTCATGATGCTGATATGCACACTTGTCCGAAACGGTCTCAATGGATACCAGTGGGAGGCGGCAGGGATCACCGTGACGCTCGGAGAGATAGCATGGATATTCACACTGGCTTTCCTTTTCAAGATAACCTTTGCCATATTCTCCTTCCGCCGCCACTGCATGCCGATCCAGGATGACCTGAGGAAAGGGGATGTGAGGTCAGCAAGGGAGAAGGTGCAGATGATCGTCAGCAGGGACACCAGCAGCCTGGATGAGGAACACATAACATCCTCATGCTGCGAGACCATCTCCGAGAACCTCGTGGACAGCGTAATGTCCCCGACGTTCTATTTCGGACTGTTCGGTATGACTGGCGCGATAATGTTCAGGTGCGCGAACCTCATGGATGCCATGTGGGGGTATCTCAATGAGAAGTACAGGAAGCTGGGGTTCTTCGTTGCCAAGTTCGATGATGTTCTTGGATTCATAACTTCAAGGCTGTCTCCCGCGTTCGTCGCGCTGACGGCTTGGATCTTCGGAAATAGGTATAAAGGCGTGTTCAAAGCAGCAAAAGAAGAACACACCAAAACCCCCAGTCCGAACAGCGGATGGCCGATGGTATCGGTCGCCCACGCTCTTGGGTTTTCGATGGAGAAGAAAGGCATCTATGTGATGGGAAGCGGAAACCTTCCGTCAGTGGACGATGTCACAAGATGTTATAAGTTCGTAGAACGCATCTCTGTTTTGTTCGTAATTATAGTCACTATCCCCGTTTTTGTGTTCATCGGCATGCCTGTGCAGGTGTTCATTGAAGACTGGATATTCGGTCTGATCGAGGCGGTATTATGAGGTATGTAAAGGACGTGAAGATACTGGAGGACGGAGAGATGGCAACGGCCGTCATACAGCTGAATGAGAGGATGGAGGTGCTCAGCAGTGCTGTAAAGAACAGTGGGCATACTGTCACAGACACACTTTTCATATCTCAAGTTCCCCACGCATACCAGACCAATGATCCGTCCAGGGACATCGAGGAGATAATGGAAAGGCACGGCATACCGGGCCACGCGGTCGGGTTTCTGACGGCCGCCGAGGTCAAACATGTCTTTTCAACGATCGAGACTGATTATGAGGGGATGATCACATTTGCGGCCGTCACGGCAGGACTCAGCAACCAGGTGGTCGCCGGAGAGCTTATTGAGAATTGGGAGGAAAGGTACAGGATATCCCAGGAAAGGTACAGGATGCTGGTCGGAGGAACGATAAACATCATAGGGATATCCCCGGTGCCTCTGACGGATGCGGCAAAGGTCAACATATTCCTGCCTATGACGGAAGCGAAGTCCGCTGCGCTCGGCATACTCGGGCACAGGGAGACAGGCACAACATCGGATGCCGTTGCGATAGTATCTCCGATCGGAGACAACAGGGCGGCCTATTCGGGCACAGGGGTCCCTCTGGGGATATCCATGGCAAGGTCTGTTAAAGCAGCGGTCATAAGCAATCTCGTCAAGAGAAGGGATTTTCCTCAGATGGGCACGTTCATTGACGTCTTGAGCAGAAGAGGAATAACGATGGAGCTCATGTGGGAGGCGGCATTGGAATCATACATCCCCAATCCGGAGTGGAGTACGGACGACATAAAACGGAGATTCGAATCCAAAATGGGAATACTGTCCGAAGACATCAACATATCCTCGCTTATACAGGGCGCTATAGCCTTGGAGGATCTCGGCGACAAGGACTGCATCTGCGCAATGCCGAGAGGCATGTTCGCGGAGGACCCCATACATCTGATAGCCGATGAGATAATAGGGATGCAGATAGCGCAGTATATAGCCGGGACGAGAGGGATATTCGAATTCCATAGATTCGACAGGCACAAGCCGGGAATGATTTCGAAGCTGGGTCCGTTCATGGACGATATGCTCTGCGGCCTGATAGGCGGCATTATGTCGTCCGTATATACCGACCTGTTTGATGGATGTAACTAAGGTAGGTATTATATCGCATCTAACCATTTCTATTCTGGTAATATGCCAGACGAAACTAATGACCAGCTTGGCCGAGAGGGTGTTTTTGACACTGTCCAAGGTCAGGATAAGGATGGGTCGGAGGTCAAGAAGACCGACGATCGAGGGATGGAAGGGCAAGTTTCGGCACATAATGCTGCAACTCAATCAGAGCAAGTCTCCAGAGGTGCAGGATCGCCTGAAGAGGAACCGGTAGGCGCAGGCAGACCGGAACCAAGAGCCCCCAGGAAAATGAACGCAGCGGATTTCAGGGTTAAACAGGAGCCAAAACCAGAACCTAAGCCGCAGACACCGGAACCGGAACCGCGCACGGAGCCTCCGCAGGACCCAGTGCGCAATGAGCCGGTCCGTGAACCTATAGCGGCGACACCGGTCGACAACAGATCTGATCAAAGGCAGGCTGATGAGCCGGCAGCAAAGCACGAGCCG
>JAISVN010000136.1 GCA_031271555.1 Candidatus Methanoplasma sp. | reverse complement strand
AGGTATCATGCGGACAATGCGCTTGAAACCGGGACCGCAGAGGATATCGGTAACCTCAACCCGAGCCTTGTGATAGTTCAGGAGAGCGTATGGAAAAGCTACACTGACAATTGCAGAGCTCTCGCCAGCAAATGCACACTTGTTGTGATAAAAGGACAAAGCATGACGACCATGTGGGATGAGAATTACGGATTGTCAAAGGATCTGGAAGACACATTCAACCTTCTGGGCACGCTGCTCGGCAAAGAAGACAGGGCTTCCGAACTGATAAACGGAATAGGGGCCATAATCAAAGACATAAGGTCTCTGTCCGGTACGTCCTCGGAGAGTGTATATGTCGCCGGAGTGACCATCAGCGGAAGCAACACCCTCAACACAACATTCCCCTCATACATGCCTCTGACCCTTATAAGCGGCAAGAACGCATACAACGGGACATCAACGGCCGCCAGAGTGACCATAGATGTGGAGAAGTTCTCGACGATGGATATTGACACCGTTGTCATAGATCCCTCTTCATCAGACAAGGTGGCAGAACAGGATAGCCAACGCGTGCTCGAGTACATCTACAGGATCAACAATAACGGCAACGCAGGCGATGACGTGTCGCTGTATGTCACCGTTCCGATCGTATGGGACAGCATTAACTACGACTGCTCTCTGGCGAGCGCGTACTATCTGTCATATCTGCTCTACGGCAAACTGACTCATGACGAGGTCGTGAAGAAGATCAACAACATATTCACGGTCTTCTACGGAGACAGCGGAAAGAAAATACTGGAAGATATGTCGGGGTTCTTTGTGAAGAAGTCCTCCGCCAACAGTGTTGAGATGCCTCTGCTCAGCGAGGTCTCGGTGACCCTCAAGGACGGCAGATACTACCTGAAAGCTGCGGATTGAAACTTTTGGTGGACACAATGGATAAGAAGGCTTGCGAGCACGGCGCTGCAGATGACGCATCCTCTGGTACATCTGAGGGATATCTCAGGTACTCACGGAGGAAATGGCTTTTCCTTGGGGCGCTTGCCGCGTCTCTTGTCCTTTTGTCCCTTTTCACGATAAAATTGGGAGCGTCGAACCTCTCATATTGGGAAATAATAAGATACATCTTACACCCGGACGATTCCTGGGACAGTACCGTTGTCTGGGACCTGCGTCTGAAGATGATAGTTGCCGCGATACTTGCGGGATCAGCCCTCGGCATCGCGGGATGCGTCATGCAGAGCATTCTCAGGAATCCTCTGGCATCCCCCTTTACTTTAGGGTTGTCCAACGCTGCGGCGTTCGGGGCCTCTCTGGGCATATTGTTCCTGGAAGGCGGAGTGATCGTCGGTTCTGCCGTCGCATATGCGACGATATCGAGCCCTCTTACGGTCACTGTCCTCGCATTCTTGTTCGCAATGCTGGCGACCGGTGTTATGATACTCCTTGTGAAGGTCACAGAGTGCACTCCGGAGACCATAATATTGGCAGGTCTGGCAATAAGTTCGATATTTTCCGCAGGGCTGGCGTTCCTGCAGTACATGGCGAACGACGTGGCCCTCTCTGCGATAGTGTTCTGGCAGTTCGGAAGCCTGAGCAAGGTCTCATGGGACGGCCTTTGGGTAATAGCCATCATACTGCTGCTGGCAGCGATCTATTTCCTCTATAAGAGATGGGATTACAACGCAATGGAAGCCGGAGAGGACATAGCCTCTGGCCTGGGAGTGAACGTACGCAGAACAAGGTACATCGGACTTACCGTATCTGCCGTTCTTACGGCGGTGGTCGTATCGTTCATGGGAATAATCGGATTCATAGGTCTGATCGGACCCCATATCATAAAGAAGGTCCTGGGGAACGATAACCGGTATACTCTTCCGGGATCCATGGTAATGGGCGCCATCGTGCTGCTTCTTGCGTATATCGTCGGAACGCATTCTTTCGAGACCACCATACCGGTCGGTATAGTCACATCGGCCATCGGCGGACCTCTTTTCATAATAATATTGTTAAGGGGGCGCAGAAGGAAATGATGAACATCAGAGACCTGGAGTTCTCATACGGCTCCGCAAAGATCCTGGACGGCGTATCCTTCGATGCTGAGGACAACGAGGTGATCTCGATACTCGGTCCCAACGGAACGGGTAAGACTACGCTTCTGAAATGCCTGTGCAACATATATCACCCCGATGGAGGGCAGGTCCTTGTCGACGGAACGAACGTCCTCGACCTTAAGGGAAGGGAACTCGCAAAGAACATCGGATTCGTCCCGCAAAGCGTGCCTGTATCAAGAATGAGCGTGTTCGACTCGGTCCTGATGGGGAGAAGACCCTACATAGAATGGGGGGCCACCCGTTCGGACATAGACAAGGTCAGTTCGATACTCGATGCGCTCGGTATGTCCCATCTGTCGCTCAGATACATGGACCAGATAAGCGGCGGAGAGTTCCAGAAGGCGCAGATAGCCCGGGCCATTGTGCAGGAACCGAAGGTCCTGATCCTTGACGAGCCGACGAACAACCTGGACATATCAAACCAGCATACGACCATGCATATGATCGAGCACGCCGTGAGGTCCAGAGGGATGTGTACGATAATGACGATGCACGACATCAACCTGGCGGTTCACTACTCGGACCGCTTCCTTTTCATGAAGGACGGGAAAGTGGCCGCATACGGAGGCATCGAGATAATAACCGAAGACCTGATCAAAGAGGTGTACGGCATGCGCGCTGAGATCGT
>JAISVN010000105.1 GCA_031271555.1 Candidatus Methanoplasma sp. | reverse complement strand
AATAATTCCCTCCTATGTTCGGGGCCATGTCCGACAGCACCACATCCGCTTTGCCTCCGAACGTCTCGATCAGCTTACGCATGGTGCTGTCCTCCGTTATGTCCCCCATTATGGTCACGACCCCTTCGAGCGGCCGGATATGGCGAAGGTCCACCCCTACGACCTTCCCTCTGTCGCCGACGCGCTCTTTGGCCACCTGCAGCCACCCCCCAGGAGATGCGCCTAGGTCCACAACGGAATCGCCTTCCCTGAATATCTTGAAACGGTCATCTATCTGCATGAGCTTGAATGATGCTCTTGAGCGGTAGTTCAGCTTCTTTGCCAATTTGTAATAATGCTCGTGTTTCCTTTCTTGGACCCAACGATCGTGCAAAGCCATTGGACGGAGATAGAGCATTAATTGATAAACCATTTTGTGTGAAGCTACCCACTTTTCATCCAAGGTCGGGCTGAGATGTACAAGTTTCATCCAAATAATTGTTCGAACACGCCCCATCAACACATATGTTTATCGGCAATGAGCCTGTGATCGAACATTATTTTGCTAAAAAAAATACTTTTAATGATCTCAAATGAGCATATAAAATATGACAGAGATGCATTTTTATTAAAATAAAGTGAGAAAAATAACTTGGCGTGGAAGTCGCGCCAATTTTTTAAATAGTTTATTCGGACTTCAGTGAGTTTCTCACATCACAGTCTCAACATTACCTTTATCCCAATAGTTATCCTTCGCCATATTGCCATTTGCCCCTTGAGCACCATTCTTTCCTCCCCACATGCCACCGTAGCTTTGACCATATGCACCTCCATTTCCACCGTCTCCGCCTATTAGCGAAATCGGTTTGATTTTAGGTTGCACAGGAGCACTGTCCGATTTCAAGGCATGCTCTCCGTTTCCTCCTTGACCACCATTTCCACCATCACAGTATTTCCCTGCTGCTAGATATCCTGCTGTTGCTTTCCCTCCGTTTCCGCCATTACCTCCGGATCCTCCTTTAATTATTATACTGCCAGTTGCATTTTCAAATGATATGGATTTACAAGAGATTCCATATCCACCAGCACCTCCTTTACCGCCTAAACGAGTGTTGAGATTGCTTGAATCAGTATTGCCTCCTGCGCCTCCACTTCCGCCATTTCCGCCAACTATGGACAAGTTTCCACTCCCGCTGACCGCAATAGAGTGTTTATCTGCATTGATGCCTATGGCACCTGCGTCTCCGGATCCTCCGGCACCATCATATCCTCCAGCATAGCCATTTTTCCCATTACCTCCTGCAATAACATTATTACCAATTACCATCAGAGTAATTGTGTGATGTGTTGCAGAACTGCCCTCATCATTTATTGCGGCAACTCCGGCAGGTGCAGTGAACTTGATATTATTCATGGTTATTTTTAAATCCATATTTCTTGGACTTATGACTATGTTCATGGTCAGAGTCTTTGATACGCTGCCGACAAACAGAACCTCGGGCACTTCTGCAGGAATGCGTATTATGCCGATATCTGTTTTATCGCCAGACGAATAATCATATGTAAGAATTTCACTTTCTGCTTGAGCGGTGGGAAGGCTTGCCAGCATGGCATGTGTCAGCTTGAATTTCTGTGTATCGTTCCTCTTCGAGAAATCGCCATCCCGACTGAAATCCAATGCAACTCTCTGCGTATCAGGAACTGCTGATGTCGCATATTCATAGTAATAATCGCCATTATTGTCGAGTACGACAATCGCATACAAGTCACATGTGGAGAAAGCACCAAGCCTATAAACTCCCAATGGATATTCTTTTTCTATTTTGTAACTATATGCCTCAGATTCGCTTTTTGCCCAGCTTGAGAATGTTGTATATGAGTCCGTTCTGGAACTGGAACTCAGCTTTGAAAGACTGTATCCAACCCCTGACTTCCACCCTTCCTCAACTCCTGCAGTGATGCCTCCAGCTTTGAACCCCGCAGAGATATTCAAGTGGTAGGATGCGTTTGCTGAAAAGAAACTTTCAGTCGTTTCACTGACACATATCTGGCTCATATATGAGATGTTTCCTTCAGTCGTTGAAGATGCAGCATAAGTCAGTTCCATGGATGCAATTCCGGTATTCTCATACGATGAGTAAGCCATTGAAACATTACTCACTCTGCCAAGATAGAGGTAGTAGTAGCTATTATTTTCATCATCCTTGTAAGAATATTTGAGATCGTATCCATCTTCTGCATCTGCTGGCGAAATGACATATTTATCCATCGAAATTATGGCATCAGCCACAGACCTTTCAAAATGTGCATACAGCTTCAAGTGGCCACTGACTTTATTGATGCCGGGATGGAACTCGATGCCAGAAGAGGATGTTGTGAACCACCCTATGAAGCTGTATCCTTCTTTGGTTGGTTCATCGATTGATCCGATGGTATCCCCTTTCTCCACAACTTTGGTCAGATACAGCTTTCCATCGGTGTAGAATTCTACCGTGAATACCTGTACTGAGTTGTTGCTTGTGAACTTGGCATAAAGGGTTACATCTTCGTAAAGTCTGCCTGAGAATTTGTATAGAAATTTGTATTCCGGGTCTGTGTACCACCCATCGAACGTGTAACCTGTTCTTGATGTCTGTGGTTCTGTAATTAGCGATCCCTGTTCAACCGTCTGAGACGATACGTATGAACCTTCAGTTATGAAGGTTGCTGTCACCATACTTGGTGCAGAAATTTCTGGCGTGAACTTGGCATACAGCGTCAGGTCACCATATATCTTATTCTGAAAACTGAATTTGACCTGATGCGACTGGTCTGTGTACCACCCATCGAATACCATGCCGCTTTTGACCGATACGGGCTCCGCGGCGACTTTCCCGAATTCCACACTCTGAGGCTGAACCGATGTGCCATCGGTCACGAATGTTATTGTATGTTTTTCCACTTCTGTGTTGTTATCTTGTACGACCTTACCATACAGCACTATATCTGTATAGATTGGCTTGTTGAAGTCGAATCTGATTGTATATGATTGGTCGGAATACCAACCTTCGAAAGCGTATCCGGAAGGGACCACTACTTCGGGTTCTGATATCGTTTTACCGCTTACGGATTCGACCGTGGACATGCCTTGGTTAGTACTGAGCGTTATTGTGGTTGTGTCGTCGTCGGTATCTTTGTTATCATTGTCATTCTGAGGGAATACAGTATAACATATGGCACCGGCAATTATTATTGCCAATGCAACAACAGCTAAGGCTGCGGTTGACAATCCTCTTTCATTTAGGTATAAAGATTTGCTTCCCCCCCCCCTCGGGCGAGCGTTCGGATGGGGGTCATATATCGGGGTTTTCTTAATGATGACATATTTTTCCTCCATTAAGTGTTCCTTTGTCGGTTTCAATAAATGTACTATTAGATGAAAGTACATACTAAAGAGTAAACATTAGACACTTGTTGGCGAGGGATTGTATTAGCGAGTACATAAACATTTTTTCAAATGAATTTAGTAGAGAATTTCTCTAAACGATGCCTGTTTCCCCACTTATTTGCTGACGTTGATTGATTCTATAACTGCAGAACAATAATACATAAAATGCAAAATAATTGAAAAGTGTAATATCTATTCCTTTTTAACTTTCAATTGAAGTGTCTGGTGTCAAACTTTTCAAATAAAGAAACTAATAAGAGGATGAGTCCATTACCATAGCGGAGCCACATGTCGAAAGGTTGGACATATTCAAAAGCGGGCGTCAACATAGACGATAAGTCGAAGGCCATAGGGTCCCTCGTCAGCGAACTCAAGTTCAAAAGGGACGGCTTAGGGCAGATGGTCCGAATACCCGGACTTTTTGCAAGCCTTATCGACTTCGGGGACAGATACCTAACTCTTGCGACCGACGGGGTCGGGACCAAGCTCCTGATCGCAAAGGAACTCGGGATCTGGAATACCGTCGGCATAGACTGCATAGCGATGAACGTGAACGACACGATATGCGTCAACTCCGAGCCAGTGTCATTCGTGGATTACATCGCGATCGATCATCCTAACGATGCTGTGACCAAGGAGATAGGCATCGGACTGCAGAAAGGCGCCGAGATGTCCAACATGGAGATCGTCGGGGGGGAGATCGCCGTCCTTCCTGAAATGGTGCATGGAGTGGACCTTTCCGGAACATGCCTGGGATTTGTGGAGAAGGGCCGCGAGATAACCGGGGAGAACTGTAAAGAAGGCGATGCCATAATCAGCCTGAGGTCTTCCGGCATACACTCGAACGGACTTACCCTGGCAAGGAAGGTCCTGGAATCATCGAACATCTCGCTTAACGATAAATTGAAAGGACTGAACAAAACAGTAGGTATGGAACTTCTCACGCCTACCGAGATATATGTCAAACAGGTCTTGGACATCACAAGGACCTATGATATCCATGGACTTATCGACATAACGGGCGGGGGCCTCAGGAACCTGCTCCGCATGAAGAAGGGTCTGAGATACGTCATCGACGATCCTGTCGAGCCCGCTCCCATATTCAAGGCGATACAGGAGATCGGAGAGGTAGAGGAAAGGGAGATGTACCAGACGCTCAACATGAGCATGGGATTCATGATCATTGCACCGGAGGCGGATGCCGAGGACATCGCCAAAAGATACGGCAATGCGGACATCGTGGGAAGGGTCGAAAAAGGAAACGGCGTGCTCCTCGGGCCGGGCAGCATCCTTTACGAGAATTACTGATGCAGCTTTGAGGTCAATGCGCCGCAGATCGCACCAAGGGCCGTGCAGGTCTCAAGAGAGAAACCTCCTCCTGTGACATCCAGATGATACTTTGGTATTGCGGCTATGTCCTTGGGCACCCCATGGGGGCCTATTCCGAACACCAGGACTATGCTCGTGCCTCTCTTCACCATATCCGCCGCATCTGAGGTGCTTATCCTTTTCTTATCGTCCGGTTTGCTCGTGGTAAGTATCGGCTCCCCTAACTGCGGGGGGAATCCCTTCGCCGGGTACGGGAACTTGTTGAACCTTCCTTTCTCCGCAAGCTGCATGAAGTAGTCCCCATGCCCTCCGATGCTTGTCGTACCGGCCACCCATTCCGCGATCTCGACCGGCGTCCTGACATTCTCAGGTATCGGGAATCCCAAAAGTGCCAGATTCATATCGAACGCCATCGCCAGACCTCCGGTCCTTGCGATCACCCTCCTGTGCGGCTCCCTGAATTTGTTCGGGTCGTACGAGTTGTAAAGCGCTATCGTCATCCTTCCGGCCATCAGGGGTCCCTCCTTATCCTTCGTCTTCCGGCTATGGCATGGGCATCCCCGTCCAGGAATATCTCGTAATCCGGGTTCTCGGCGCTTATCCTTTGGATCTCCTGCAGGACCTGGGCAAGCGTCAGCTCGCTCGTTCGGATATCAATGAAGATCTTATCTGGTTCCAAAGGACATCCTCCTCCGCATAGACCGCGTAAGACGTATCCGTATCATATCAAAAGAATGTATGGTGCCGTGAGCCGGGCTCGAACCAGCGACTTCATGATCTTCAGTCATGCACTCTCCCAACTGAGTTACCACGGCGTATTTCCCCCTATTGCAGGTTTTCTATTATAAGGTTTCCTGAGCACGGTCATTCCTTGGGCATCTTCCCTTTCGGTATGATCTCTTCTTTTTTCTCAATGCCGGGCCTCTTCAGCCTGAAACAGCTTATCTCTTCTTCCACAGAGTTCAGGCTGGACAGTCTGGACCCGGTCATAAGTGCCAGCAGAAGACAGGAAACGAACATTGCGGCGGCTATACCGGAAAGTGCTGCCTGCAGGATGTTCCCCTCCGTCAGCGAGAACGCTGCAATAAAGGCGGATATTGCTGCGGCTGCGGCAGATATCGCTGCTACTGCGGGCCATATCTTCTCCGGCGATGCCTTCATTCTTCCTCTTCCTCATCGGATATTATCGGCTGGACCGCCGTTATCTTGTCCCCGTTCCTCATGTCCATTATGCGCACGCCCTTCGCATTGCGGCCTGTCTCCCTTATCTCGTCGACGTTCATGCGTATCATCTTGCCGTGCATGCTCGTCACGATCAGCTGGTCCCCTGCGGACACCTTCCTCACGGAAACTACCTTGCCGTTCCTCTCGTCCGTCTTTATGGTTATGACGCCTTTTGCGCCGCGCTTCGTCTGACGGTAGTCGTTGACATCCGATATCTTTCCGTAGCCGTTCTCGGTCACGGTAAGCAGCTTATCATCGGGACGGACGACCGCCATGGAGACGACGGCATCGTCCCCGCTGAGGGTCATCCCCTTCACGCCCATCGTATCCCTTCCGGTGGGACGGACATCCGACTCCATGAACCTGACTGCCTGTCCGTTCCTTGCGGCGAGTATTATCTGGTCGCCAGATTCGGTTATGGAGGTCTCGATCAACTCATCCCCTTCATCGAATTTTATCGCCTTTATGCCCTTTGATCTGACATTCCTGTATGCGCTGAGGCTCGTCTTCTTGAGAAGGCCGTTCTTCGTGCAGAATGAGAGATATTTATCGTCGGGGAAGTCTTGGACGCATATCGTGTTCTCGACCATCTCCCCCTGCTCCAGGTCCGGTATGAGATTGACAATAGGCTTGCCTTTGGACTGCCTGCTGCCCTCCGGCACTCTGTATCCTTTGAGCCAGTGCAGCCTTCCGTGGTTGGTTATGAACATAAGGTAATCATGAGAGGATGTGACGAACATGTTCGAAACATAGTCCTCTTCCTTGGTCTGCATGCCCATGAGTCCGACACCACCTCTGGCCTGCTGCCTGTACGTGTTGAGGGGGATCCTCTTGATGTAGTTGTCCGCTGAGATCGTTATGACGACATCCTCTTTGGGTATGAGGTCCTCTTCATCGACGTCCAGAGCGTTCTCGTTTATGATCGTCCTGCGCTCGTCGCCATACGATTCCTTCATCTCGAGGAGTTCGTTTTTGATTATGGCGAACACCCTGCTCTCATTGGCCAGTATGTCGCGGAGGTCCTTCATCAGCTCGATCAGCTGGTTGTACTCATCCCTGAGAGAATCGATCTCCAGCCCCGTGAGCTTCTGAAGCCTCATGTCGAGAATGGCCTTCGCCTGTTCCTCATCGATGTCCAGCAGGCCTCTGAGGCCCTCATTGGCCTCGGGCGCATCCTTCGATGCGCGAATCAGGGCTATGGCCTCATCTATCATGCTGAGGGCCTTCATCAGACCTTCCAGTATGTGGTAGCGCTTCTCGGCCTGCTCGAGGTCGTACTTCGTCCTGCGTATGACCACTTCCTCCCTGTATTTGGTATAGTGGCCTATCATCTCTTTCAGAGAGAGTAGAGTAGGTTTGTTGTTCACAAGAGCCAGATTGATTATTCCGTAGGTTATCTCCATCTGCGTCCTCTTGAAGAGGTTCTCCAGGACGACATTGTCTATCGCGTCCCTGTGCAGTTCGATGACCACTCTCATGCCGTCCCTGTCCGACTCGTCCCTGAGGTCGGTTATGTCCTCTAGGACCTTGTTCTTGACATGCTCGGCTATCGTCTCGATCAGCATGGCCTTGTTCACCTGATACGGCAGTTCGTCGATGATTATGCTGCTCTTCCCGTTACCTATATCTTCGAAGTGGGTGTTCGCTCTGACCTTTATCTTCCCTCTTCCCGTGGTGTACGCGGACAGTATGCCGTTGAGGCCGTAGATCGTCCCTCCGGTAGGGAAATCGGGGCCTTTTATGAACTGCATCAGATCGTATACCTCGGCGCCGGGGTTGTCTATGGAGTAGATTATCGCATCGCACACCTCGGTGAGGTTGTGCGGCGGCATCTTTGTGGCCATTCCAACGGCTATGCCGTCGGATCCGTTGACTATGAGGTTGGGGAATTTGGCGGGGAGCACGCTGGGCTCCTTCAGGGACCCATCGAAGTTGTCGACGAAATCAACGGTGTTCTTATCCAGGTCGGACAGCAGGTCGCCGGATATCTTCGACAGACGGGCTTCGGTGTAACGCATGGCCGCCGGCGAATCCCCGTCGACCGATCCGAAGTTCCCCTGGCCGTCGACCAGAGGGTATCTGAGCGAGAACGGCTGCGCCATCCTCACCATGGATTCGTAAGCGGCCGAGTCTCCGTGGGGGTGGTATTTACCAAGGACCTCTCCCACGACCCTTGCGGACTTCTTATGCGGCCTGTTGTACGGGAGACCGAGTTCCGACATGGCGTAAAGTATCTTCCTGTGGACGGGCTTGAGCCCGTCCCTTATGTCCGGGAGGGCGCGGCCGACTATGACGCTCATGGAGTAGTCGATGTAGGACCTTTTCATCTCCTTCTCGATGCTCTGAGGTATGATCTTCTTAGGCTGGTCTTCCATGATATCACACATCCAGGTTGACCACTTCGTGGGCGTGCTCGATTATGAACTCCCTTCTCGGTTCGACATCGTCCCCCATCAGTATGGAGAACAGCTGGTCGGCGAGCATGGCGTCCTCTATCTGCACCTTCTTCATCATTCTGGTTCCGGGATTCATGGTGGTGTCCCACAGCTGCTGCGGGTTCATCTCTCCCAATCCCTTGTACCTGCTTACGTTTGTGTTGGGACCGAGCTCTTCGACCGCTTTCGCCATCTCATCCTCTGTGTATGCGTAGATCTCCTTCTTGCCCTTGTAAACCCTGTATAACGGGGGCATAGCGAGGAACACATGGCCGCTCTCTATCAGAGGCTTCATCTGCCTGTAGAACAGCGTCAGGAGCAGCGTCCCTATATGCGCCCCGTCTATGTCGGCATCCGTCATTATGACCACGTTATGGTACCTTATCTTGCTCACGTCGAACTCTTTCCCTATGCCGCCGCCGATGGCGATCATCAGGTTCTTTATCTCTTCATTATCGAGAATCTTGTCGGGCCTCGCCTTTTCAACGTTGAGTATCTTTCCGCGGAGGGGGAGGATCGCCTGGAACATCCTGTCCCTGCCCTGCTTGGCGCTGCCGCCTGCAGACTCTCCCTCCACGATGTAAAGTTCGCATTTTGC
>JAISVN010000098.1 GCA_031271555.1 Candidatus Methanoplasma sp. | reverse complement strand
ATTCGGAATGTCATGCCGCCGTCTTCTATATCCAGCGTGCATAGCGTAATTCTGAAATGACGAAATTGACGGTTTCACGGCATATCTGCGGCAGAGGCCGCGGATCGGAACGCTTTACTGCTTCCTCGGTCTCGAGAACGATGCGCTCTGCACGGCCATGACCGCAGTGCCTATATCAAGAGGGTCGTGTATCACGGCTTTCGCCTTTCTCAGGCCTTCCTCGTCGAATGGGAAAGGTATGCCGGGCGATGAAAATATCGCACCTTCTTTGACATGCCTGCCGTCTATTGCCGCAGGCGATGCGTTGAACACCAGATCGTGAGAGGACAGTGCGCCTTCCACGTCTTCCGTTATTCTGATGCTTATCTTTTCTGACAGGTCTCTGAGTTTCTTCGTATCGACATCGTACACCGTGACCTCTGCACCCATCGAGACCATGATCTCGGCGGCTATGCTCCCTACCCTTCCGGCGCCCAGGACGAGGACCTTCTTCCCCGACAGCCCTTTGGCTGCTCCTTTCAAAGCGGACACGTATCCTGCGGCGGTCGAGAACGAATTGTTTGAGAATCTGCCGTTCTTGGTATTGACGGCAATGAACTGGATGTCGTCGGCCATGAACACTATCTCGGAACCGGCTGCGAGTGCTTCGGCGATACCGGTCACATCCGCATTCTCTGTGACGAATGAATCCATGCCTAGTTTGGATGTTATTTCAGCTACGGACTCGGAGAATTTTTTTATTATGCCTTTGCCGGACGTTACCGGCACCACTCCGACCTTTATGCCGCGCAGATCGATCATGTCCGGAGTCATGCCTATTGCATCGCATGCGAGTTCCAGCGTGTTCATGCCGGTAAGCGACATGAGCATGTCGTTGGTGCCGTCCAGCGACCCTATTATGTCTTTGACCATGTCATCCGTCAATCGTGTCATCATACCATCCTCGGAGACCTGTCGATGTACTCATCCAGGCCGCATTCGTCCATTACATTGCGTATGAAGCTCTTACGTCTCTCGAGGACGTCTGCCGGATCCTTTCCTCTGTTCATCACCGTCGCCCTCCAGACATCTTTCCCGGGGGCATAATCGGTTATGGCCTCATCGGCTCCGAAGAACCTCTGCTCCATCCTCGGCTCTTTTATCTTTCCGAAGACCTTTTCCCCGCATGTCCTCAGGTTCCCGTCCTCTATTATGTAGTGCTCATAAGAGGAACAATCGTTCCTGCCTACTCTTCCGGTGCTCTTTCCCACGGAAGAGAATGCGAGTTCTTCGAGTATGTTGATGTTCGTTGCCGCCCAGACCGCTGCCGGGGTCTGGCTTGGGATCCTCGCATCTATTTCCAGAACCCTCAGGCCTTTCTTTGTGTATATCGCCTCCACGTCCATCAAGGCCTTCAGTCCGATGCCTTCCGCGACCTTCTTCCCTATCTCGGCAAAAATGTCGTTGTCCTCTTTCGGCAGAACATTCGGTTCGCATAGCACCATCTTGCAGTCGTAGTTTGAATCCAGTATCACTTCGGTCGTTTTGAAGGATGTCGCAGAGGTCCCGTTCCCGATGACCTCTATCGATACGCTCTTCCCTGAGACGAACTCCTGTACGACCGGAGTATCGTTAAGGTCTTCCACGACCTTAAGTGCGGCATCCATCTCCTCCTTGCTGTTCACTGCGGAGACCCCTATGCTCCCGCTTTGGGACGACGGTTTGACTATTGCCGGGAATCCGCATTCCGGCCAGGGCTTCGGTATCGGCACCCCCAATTCGGACATTATGCTGTTCGATCTCTCTTTTGACGATGATATGTTATACGAGGCGAGATCGAAAAGAAAGGGGATCTCCAGACCTTGCATCATTTCGTCCAATGCGATAAGTGCGTCCATCTCCTCAAGCGCAGGCATGACCACATCGCAGTCGGAGAGCATGGCCTTTGCTTTCTCAGAATCCTTTACAACGTCCAATACCTCATGGGTGTCAGAGATCGATAGAGCGGGCGCAGAATCTTTCCTGTCGATCACCAGCGTTTCGAAACCTGCCTTGTTGGACAGGAAGACCGCCTCCATGCCCTGCAGGGCCCCTCCGACTATGCCGATCTTCATCCGCTCACCTGTTCTGCGCTTTCAGATCCTTCAGAAGGCTTTCGTATTCTGTGTTGGTTGCGGATCTTTTGCCCATTTCATCGAGCATGCTGAGAACATGGGCCACCGATCTGTGGCCGTTATCGATGTCCAGCTCATGCTGGGCGACCCCGGCCAGATCCACATGCGGCGGAACTATGGAGGTTATGACATTGGCGCCTGCGTCAAGTCTCGTCTTCAGACCTGCGATCCCTTCCACATCCAAAGATGCCGGTATCAGCCTGTCGGGGAAAAGCAGCCTCATGACCGATATCGCTATCAATTCATCCATTGGTTCCGAAGGCCGCATGCTCTCCATCGGCGTTCCTTTCTGCGGGACGAACGTCATCGCGCGTATCTGCTCGCATCCGAGCGAGCCCATCTTGATTATCGAATCCGCTCTGTCTTCCAGGGTCTCGCCGAGACCCACCATTATCCCGTCCTCCGTGAGTATGCCTGCCTTCTTGGCCCATACCTTCTGATTCAGCCTTTCATCGTAGTCCTGTTCCAACCTGAGTTTGGAGAAAAGCTCCCTGTTGTAGGTCTCCTGATAGCATGCGAACCAATCCGCTCCTGCATCTTTGAATTTGGAGAATGAGCCTTCGGGGACCGCGCCCGGAGAAACCATCACCGAGATATCCACTTCGTCCTTCACCCTTCTGACTATTCTCAGCAGATCGCTGTAGTCCTCAGCGCACATGACGGGGTCCTCCCCCATCGTCAGGTCCACCAGGTTTATGCCGGCATCCTTCAGGCTTCCCGATAAGGCAAGGACCTCATCCTCGGATTTCCTGTAACGGTTGAGCTTGTTGGTCCTTCTGTAGTAACAGAAGGCGCAGTTGTTCCTGCAGTATGTGGAAAAATAGACGAATCCGTAGATGAACACCTTGTTCCCGAATATCCTGTCCCTAACCGAGCTCGCCGCGGAGAACAGTTCCGTTCTGTCCCTGTCGCTTTTTACGGATAACAGTTCTGCGACCTCATCCTTCGATATCTCCTTGCCCTCTTTGGCCTTGTCTATAATGTAAGTAATGCTCAAATCCATCCCTGTCAGTTTATCTTGGCGCCGTTGAGGTAACTGAGACTCCTGCCCGTTTTCCTGACGCTGCCTTTTTTATTCATCATCATAAGCAACCTTTCAAGCCCGAACCCGACGCCCGACCAAGGCTCGTGGACATCGTGCGCCGCATCAAGAACGTGAGGGCCTACGGCGCCTGATGATACCTCGACCCCGTCTATTATGACATCGAGGGTCTCTTTGTATACGTCGGATTCCTCTCTCGACAGAGTGTAATCCAGACCTGTTACGCCCATTATGTCCGCTATGTATTCCGTCAGGGCTTCCGTCGCATCCCTATCCGGCCCCATCTCAACCAGGTTCAGCATCGTGAACTCCTCCAGATGTTCGCCGCTGTGGGACTCTTTTCGGAAACACGAACCGATCTCGAATATCTTCACCGGTCCGTCGGTATGGTCCCTCAGTTTCCTCATGACGTAGTACAGGTTCGGCGCCAGCATAGGGCGGAGACACCTTTTCTTATCTACGAAGAACACTTGTTTGTAGAGAGGGTGCTCCGGTGTTATGGTCATCTTCTCAAGCGATGCCGCAGAGATCATGGTAGGCGTCCTGACCTCAATGAATCCTTTGGATATCAGAACGTTCGATATGTCCGATTCCAATTTAGTGAGATAGTGCTGCCTGGGGGCCTCTATCATCCCCTTTATCGATCTTTCGTTTACGGACACGAGGTCCGACATAAGTTTCGAGAATGCTTTGTCCCTGTTTTCCGTGCTGTCAAAAAGAGAGGAGTCCCTAGGATCATCCCCGAATTCCCTTAATTTCTGGATCTGTGAATCAGTGAAGCCTACATTGATGCAATCACCACCAACATTATCATGGCGAGAGACCGGGGGATCGAACCCCGCTAGTTCGGCTTTAGAGGCCTACCGGTCCCAGACCGTCCCCCGTTCCATCAATGATGCAGGTAGGTAATTATTCTTTAGATATAAGATTACTTTTGATACTCTGGCTCTGACAGGTGAAAACCTACTGCTGTGTAAAACGACAATAATAAAATGATCGATTCCTGCCCGCCTGTTTCTATCGATAAGGAGGAGGAGTAGAACGCCCGTAGGCGGACAGGTTCTCGGATGAAAGTCATTCGAGTAGACCCTAACGGGTATGGGTCGTATTGCAGCACGCTTATTGTCGTACCACTAATGGTACAATGTGAAAGATAGTATAAATATTTATCTTAACTAAAAAAGTATCGACTGATTTTAGTATTTAATCTTAACTATCACACACTAAATTGTTTAAAATACATAAGATGCCCCTGAGGAAAGTATTTAGCACCATCCAGATATCCCCGTATCAAAGGGATCTAAGATGTTCAGTCTGATGGCATATGTCTGGCTTATTATCGGAGGCCTTCTGGAGCCTGCTTGGGTCCTCGCAATGAAGAAATCCAAAAACTTCAAAGATATTAAATGGACCGTAATTACTGCATTTTTTGTCATTGCAAGCCCATTCTTCCTTTCATTGGCGATGAGAGAGATACCTGTCGGGACCGCTTATGCGGTATGGACGGGGATAGGAGCGGTCGGAGCGACCTTCCTGGGAGCCATTCTTTACAAAGAGCCGATGGAAAGGAAACGTATGTTCTTCATATTCCTGATAATCATCGGTGCGGTGGGTCTCGGATTGGGGGGCGTTTGAATGAAGCCGTGGTCATGGGTGCTTGTCGGAGGCATGTTCGAAACTGCCTGGGCCATATGCATGAAGCTGTCCGACGGTTTCATGAACATCCCATGGACGCTTGCCACCCTCGGATTCCTTGCCCTTAGCGTGTATCTGCTGGATTGCGGATTCAAGAGGGGGATACCCGTGGGCGGCGGCTATGCCGTGTGGGTGGGCATAGGCGCGATCGGGAGCATTGTCATGGGGATCGTCGTCTTCGGCGAGTCCCTTCAGTTTACAAGGCTGCTGCTCGCTGCGATCATAATAATAGGTGTCATCGGGGTTGAACTGACGACAAACCCCGATAAAGAAGATGTTCAGGCCGAGTGATCGGCTATTTTGAACGGAGTTATCTTCAGAACATTTTCCGGACAGATCCTTTCGCATCTTCTGCAAGCCGTTCCGGCGCAGCGGTCGGACTGTATCGTTCCGAAGAACATATCTCCGTTCTTGACGATGGATATCGCATCCTCCGGGCACTCGTCGACACAGTTCTCGCATGCTATGCATCCTTTGATCTCTCCGGCGAGCACGGTGCCTGCGTTCTCCAGCGTCGTGATCTTCCTACCCTCGATGTCGGGAAGGTCTGTGGCGGATACCCTGATGACCTCCGGATCCGTCTTCGGGTCCGGAATATGCGGCAGATCGTATACCTCCATCATGTTGTTGTACTCTGAAGCGGGCATACCTTGCGACCATAGGGAATACTCTATGGAGTAGATGTCCCTGAAGGCTTTAGCGGTCGCGAACATGCAGTGCGTTGCCCTGAGGCGTTTGGCGAATTCCCTGAGGCTCTCTATGTCCACCTCTCCCATGGCAAGCCTCCTTGCCAATTCTATGGATGTGTTGCCGAATTGGATTATCTTTTCCGCGCCGGGTATGACCATGCCTATCCTGAGGGCTTTCTTCGCATCGACATACAGGCCGGATGCGCCTGACATGTACGCCAGCTTGATATCGTCGGTCCATATGCCGGCTTCGATGAGAAGGGTCAGGAATCCTGCGCGGAGCGCCCCTATGGCCTTTCCTGCCTCATCGATGTCCTTGGAGTGGATATCTATGCCGTCCTGAAGGTGTATCGTCCCGTCCGGGCTGTCTATGTTCGGGGGAGATATCATTCCTGTCTCTATTCCGCAGGCTATTGCCGCTACGACCCCGGTTCCGGTGATGCCTTTCGCTTTGCCGTGCATCGTACCGTTCTTCAGGGTCTTTCCGGTTTTGGGATCTACCACATCGCCTTCGCCGCTTTTCATTGAGCCGTCAAGCACTATGCACTCCCATCCGCCGTCTTTGATGTTCACGTCAGAAACTGCGCCCGGTGAAGCGAGCATTCCTCTTTCGATCTGCTGGCCCTCCAGAGCGGGTCCCGCCGCTGCCGAGCCGGTATAGACGTTTCCGTCAACTATGAGCGCCATTTCGGCATTTGTGCCGTAATCCACAACGATGCACGGCTCTTT
>JAISVN010000120.1 GCA_031271555.1 Candidatus Methanoplasma sp. | reverse complement strand
ATAATTCCACACAAAAAGAGAGACTTAAGGTTCTCAATGAGGTTTCCGACGCTAACGTGAAGATTGTGTATATTTGCATAAACAAACAAGAACAAAACGAAAGCTATGGAACAGGGAATAAACTTTACCGAACTGCGCTTGAAGAGGTTCTCAAGTCTGCATTAGAGGTCTCTTCCAGCAAAAACTTAGACATTTTGGTCGATGGGAACAGCTTCATAAAGAACAGCGAACTGAAAGAAATTGCATACGAGCTCGCGAAGAATCTTGAGAAGAATATCGAGAAATGCAGCAAAGCTTCATCCAATAAATGCGTCAGAATCGCAGATTTCATAGCAGGATCAATTTGGACAAAACATGAGCGCGGAAATGGAACATTCTTTGAAATCATCAAAGATAAAATTATCCATAGCCCGTGAAACCATTATGGCCACGCCAATCCGCAACCGATGACACGGGTCTTATCAGGATGTATAATATATAATTTCAAGGTACTTAAAATAGTTCTTGCCTAATGTGCCTTGTTAAATGGCATCGGGATTCCTTAATAACATAAATTTGAATAAAAATACTCAATAAGATGATTTAGAGAATACCATTCTGAACATACAACCGGCCCTGCGGCTATGCGAATAGATTTTTCTTCGATTCGTCGTTAAAACTCAGAGTCGCTGAGATTAAGTGAAAGGGCACTGTAGAAAGAGATATAACGGAACTAGTTATAACTCGACTCAGGCTATTGACATGGTTACCTTTCTACCTTTCCCCGGATACAGACCTGATCTGAAGACTGATGAAAGAATCGAAGATCGCATCTCCCCGCCTTATGATGTGATCGGTAAGGAGTACCTCAAAATACTTCAGGACCACAAGAACAACGTTACAAACCTGACGCTGAGGCCGGATGTGGACAGAAGATACAAAGGGTCCAGGAAAGAACTGGACAGGATGATATCCGAAGGATACCTGAAACAGGATTCGGATTCATTCTACCTTTACGAACAGGCATTCAACGACCACGGGGTCATGAAAACAAGGGTCGGACTGGTAGGAATACTCAAAACTGAAAGCTATGAGGCGGGCAACGTCGTGCCTCACGAGGAGACTTTCTCCAAAGTGAAAGAAGACCGCCTCAACCTGCTTAGGGACATGGAAGCGCACCTCGAATCGATATTCGGGATATTCGAGGGATTGAGCCCGGAACTAAACAAGAAACTCTTCAGTTCCGCAAGGCTGATCTACAGGTACATGGACAGCAGCGGTGTCGACCACAGGTTCCACATCATTGCCGATCAGGACATCCAGAAGCAGATAACTTCAGAGCTGAAAGGACAGAAGATGCTCATAGCGGACGGCCACCACAGATATGAGACCGCCTTGAACTATTCCCTGGAGAATCCCGGAGATGAGAAGAAGGGGTACGTCCTGGCCACGCTTGTGGCTGCGAACGACGAAGGGTTGGTCGTATGGCCTACCCACAGACTCGTGAACTCTGAGAGCATATCCGTTGAAAAAGCCAAGAATGAGATATCAAGTGCTCTCAAGACCAAAAAGGTCTCGGAGACCGAAATGGAATCTGATCTGAAGAACTGGATGATGGGGCTCATGTTCAGGGACGGAGAGCGGTTCCTTGCAGAATACGACAAAGGCGACAGCGAACTCTGGAAGCTTGATACGTATGTCGTGCAGGAACTGATACTCAAAAAGATATACGGTTACGATGAGGGCAGATCCTCTGTCGAGTACGAGGCCGAATTCTCTAACGTCAAGAAGATGATGGCTGACGGAAGATATGACCTCGCAATAGTGCTTAACGATCCAAGTCTCAAGACGATCTGGGACCTCTCGATGAAAGGCATACGCATGCCGAAGAAGACGACGTTCTTCTTCCCGAAGATCTGGTCCGGGTTCGTGTTCTACAAAATGTCATGAACACTCTTCAGAGAACAGTATGGAGCCGCTGATGGGAATTGAACCCACGACCTACGCCTTACCAAGGCGTCGCTATACCCCTTAGCCACAGCGGCCTGTAGGACTAGTCAAGTACGACACTGTTATAAAACTTTCTGGACATTCGCTATCTCCGATAATTGACAGATCGCGTTAAAGGTTTAGATAAGAAGGGGGAAACCGGCAGAGGTCTCACTGACGCCGTTAAAGATTATTAACGTCTAACACATGCCTCGGCACGGGAAATACCTTGGAACAGAAACGAACAGGAACTCCTCAGAACAGCAGAAAAATGCGAACGTTCATGAGCCTTGGCATGGCATTCTTCATGAGCCTAGGGATGTCTTTGGTGATGGTCAGCGTCAACGTGGGGGTTCATGCATTCCCCTGGATATGGCTGAGGAGCTGGGCGGTCGGATTTCTGATAGCGTTGCCTCTGTCCATCATCTTGCCGATGTTCCTTATGCGGGTCGCATCGAAAGCCAATATCCGCTGATCTGAATCCATTCGGATCTGCGTGGTATCAATAAAGAAACTTTATCTCCACTGCCTGCATAACACACCCCCATGAAGAAAGAGATGAGCTCCTTCGATGTCCGCTCGATAGTTTCCGAGATGGCATCGCTGGAAGGAGCGCACGTTGACAAGATATTCCATTGGGGTGCGGGGAATGTTCTTTTCCGTCTCAACGTGCAGGGGGACGGTAAAAGAGAACTGTTCTTCAAAGACAAGAAGTGGCTTTATCTGGCACCTGACCGGCCGGAGACCCCTGAGACCCCGACCTCATTCGCAACATTCCTCAGGAAGTACATAACGAATGCGAAGATCGGAAAGACGATTCAGGCCGGCTTCGACAGGATAACGATAACGGATGTCTTCAAATCTGATGCTGAATACAAACTCATCTTCGAGATGTTCGGAGGTGGAAATGTTCTGCTCGTGCTTGACGGCAAGATAGTGAACTGCCTCATCCACAGGACATGGAAGGACAGGTCCACCCGCCCCGGAGAAGAATATATCATGCCGAAGAGCAGGTTCGACCCAATTGAATCTTCATTCGAAGAGTTCAGAGAGGTCTTCCGCTCCTCGGAGTCCGATACCGTGAGGACACTGGCGACCGTCGTGAATCTTGGCGGGCAGTATTCAGAAGAGATCTGCAAAAGGACCGGGATAGATAAGAGCGCATCATCAAAAGAAGTGAGCGATGAGACCCTCGACAGGATGTATTCCTCTTTGAGGAGCATAGTGGAAGGCGTCATACGGTCAAGCGAGCCGACCATATTCAGGAAGGACGGGGAGATCGTGGACATTGCACCGGTCGACCTTCAGATATACGACGATGCCGAATCCGAAAGGGTCTCCAGCATGTCTCTGGCCATCGATTCCCTCATGAAAGAGATGGGACAGACCGAAGAGGAAGCATATGTTGACCCAGAGATAGAGAAGCTCAAGAAAAGGATACAGAAACAGACCGAGACTGTCGATGAGTACAGGATGGAATCGGAGGATCTGAAGAACAGGGCCGATGCGATATACATCGAATATCAGAAAGTGAACGAACTTCTCAGCGTGCTCGGAGAAAAGTCCAAAGTGCTTACGTGGGAGAAGTTGAAGGAAGGGGCGATGAAGATACCTTTCGTCAGCAGCATAGACCCTTCCAAGAACATGGTCTCAGCGAAGATCTCCGACTTCAACGTGTCGATGGATTACACCAAAGGCATAGACGCCAACGCCTCGGACATCTATCAGAAAAGCAAGGATATAGGGGAAAAGGCAAAGAGAGCTAACGATGCACTGAAAGAGAGCCAGGCGGAACTCGATAAAAAGCAGAAAGGTTTCGATAAAGCCAAAGCGCTGGCCGCGAACAGGGCACAGCCGACCAAACAGTTCTGGTTCGAGAGATACAAGTGGTTCATCACATCCTCCGGGAAACTGGTCATTGCGGGAAGGGATGCCCATTCGAACGACAACGTTGTGAAGAAACATCTGAAAGAGAAGGATGTGTTCGCCCATGCCGATGTGCACGGTGCCCCCTCGGTCGTTCTGAAGGACGGTTTCGATGCTACTCCCGACGAGCTCCGCGAGGCGTGCATATTCGCGCTTACGCAGTCCAAGGCCTGGGTGGCGGCCATGATGGAGGGGGCGGCATTCTGGGCATATCCCGATCAGGTAAGCAAGACGCCTAATCCGGGAGAGTTCGTGCCGAGAGGCGCATTCATAGTCAGAGGAAAAAGGAATTACGAGCACCATCTCAAAATGGAACTGGGGGTCGGGGAGATCTTCTATCAAGGCGCGAGAAAGGTCATGTGCGGGCCACCCGAACTTTTCAAGAATTCCGGGAAATACTTTATCCTGAACCCCGGAAGAGGGAAAAGCGGCAGAAAGTCCGGAGAAATAGCAAAGGAATTCCAAGTTCCGGAAGAAGAGATATCGAGGATCCTGCCTCCAGGAGATGTCGAGATAGTCAAGCGCGTGTGGGAAGACGGACAGTGACTGGTGCCCGCGCCGGAATTCGAATCCGGGTCAAGAGATCCGCAATCTCACAGGATATCCAGGCTACCCCACGCGGGCGAAATTGTTCGCGGAAAAACTGACTGATTTTTAAATGGTTTCAGACTTCCGGGCGTGACAGGTAACGGGTTATGTAACCAGCTATCCTGTTCCTCATCGTGACCGAATAAACGTCTGTGAGATTGTCCACCATCTCTTTGTTGTTCTCAAAATCCCTGTTGAATACCTGAGGATATTTGTTGAGAAGCTCGATGGAGACTCTCTTGATGTATGTGGGCCTTATTCTTCCCATTTTTTTCACCGATTATAAACCCGATTAAGTAGATTCCTTATTTAAGCTTTGTTGGATTTGCGGGGGTGCCCGCAGGACAGCTTCCCTTCGGGACACGGTCCTCTCATGCAGGGCGGTCCTGCATCCTTGAAAATCGCCGGCGATACCTCTTTGCAAAGTGCCAGCATCCTTTCTGCCATCTCTCTGATCTCCCATTGCGCGCGCTCGCAACATCTGAGCGAGAAGAAGTGCAGGAGTTCTCTTGCATTCATTGTTATTGTGATGTTCGTCGTGCATCCGTTGGGCAGAAGATATCTTGCATCCTCGGCGGGTATGGTCTCCGCCAGCTTATCATATGCTTCCCAGATCTTCCTCATGGTCTCTTCGTACAGTCCGAGCAGTTCCGGGTCGGAGCGCACAGTGTCCGGCACGACGTATGTAGGGCCCTTCAGCGGAACATACCTCTGGCTCTGCTGCGAGAAAGATGCGATCCTGTGTCTTACCAGCTGGTGCGTCAGAGCTCTCGACACGCCATCCGCCGAGAATGTGAATACTGCATGCTCTATGACCGAGTGGTGGCCCATGCCCACTATTTTCTCAAGCGTCTTGCCGGGATCCTTCATGTCCAGAAGATCGGCGGACGGTTTCTCCGAATAGCATGACCTTCCTGCGGCCGCACAGATGCTGTCCGCATCAGGTGTATATGCCAGTAGCCTTACGTTCATTCTTGCCCCTCTGCCTTTCTGTTCCATATATGCGATCTTATGTTATTCATGCTTTCCTGGTCCATGAGTTCGGCCAATCGGATCCTGTATATCTCGATGCCGTCAAGGGCATCGCATATCCCTTTAACATGCGCGTCCCCTACCACGACCACCATGTTATTGTATTTTTCCGATGCTTCTCTTATCCTCTCCGCCATGTACGCATTTCTTTCGTCGATCAGCTTCTCCACAAGGGTGGGGAATCTTTTGCGCATCCTGCGCATGTATTCTTCCTCGCTGATGTCGGCATCCCTATGCGGCGAGTTCGCTTTGTTCCTTCTGAACAGTTTATCCGTGACCGAGGAGAGGGAATACTTAATGCTTTCAAAGGACGACATCCCCTCCTCGACGTCTTTCATTACCTGCTCCGCATCCTTGTCTATGCAGATTATATCCGCCCCCGCAAGCTTGCCTGCGTTTATGGCGGCAAGGAGTTCGCCCCCCGGCTGCACGCCGTTCTTTTCGGATACCTTGTTCTGATATTCTGCGGATTCCCTGTACAGTTTTGGAGAGCTTTCGAGCCCTTTTTTATCTCCGCTGCTGCACGTGAGCGAATTATATCTTCTCTCGTCGAGCTCCACGAGGACCGCGTCCGGCCATGTGTGTTTAACAATGAAAGCGACCTGCTCGGTTATTTTGAAGACGTGGCCTGTCCCGATCATTGTAATCATAGTCGGCATTATCCTTTACAATTAGATAAATGCTGACGGTCTGCATCGGCGGACGTACAGGTTTTATCCGAGGTGCACATATACCCGCCCGATGCGGAGATACGATCTCGTCTGTTTCGATATGGATGGTGTTCTCACCACAGTGAGAAGTTCATGGCACTGGGTCAACCTTTGCCTGGGCGTAGATAATGAGGCGACATACAAAGCATACGTCAACGAAGAGATCGATGAGTCAGAATTCATGAGACGGGACATCGCCCAGTGGAAAAGCGTCAAACCCGGTATCAGGATATCGGATATCATAAGGTTCATGCAGGAAATGCCTCTGATCGGTGGGATGCAGGAGACTGTTGCCTGCCTCAGGGACAATGGATTGAAATGTGTGATAGTCAGCGGCGGAATAGACCTTGCGGCGATGATGATGGCGAATGAGTTCGGATTCGACGGTTATGTTGCGGAGGAGATATGCAGCAACCCGGACGGGAGCCTTACCGGAGAGGGGAAGATAAACGTCGACCTCAAAGATAAGGGAATAAACGTCAGAGACCTCATTGAACAATATGGAACGACAAAAGAGAGGACCGTATCCATAGGCAATTCCTTCACGGATATACCAATGTTCAGGAACTCTGGCATGTCGATAGCTTTCAATCCTACGGATGAGTTCACGATCGATGCTGCGACGCACACAGTGAGGTCTGACAACCTTGCGGATGTGCTGGACCTTATACTTCCTCAGGAAGAACCTCAGTCCTGTTCGTCATCGAAATCGAATCCGTCATAATCGTCATCTTCTTCGAGATCCAGGACCTCATACCTCTTCTTCCTGATCTTGCCGTATATCCTGGTTATCTCCCTGGCTTCGGCGGTTCCCTTTTTCAGAAGGCGCTCCTTTGTCTTTATCGCATGTATAAGGGCGTCGAAATCTTCGAATGAGAGTATCATCCCTATAGTGAACTCGTCATCCGGGTCTGCGTCCGTCCTCACGGAATATGTCTTGTGTCCGTCATTGACGGATACCTTCACGCTGAGGACATCAAACTGCTTGACCCAGAGGGCCTTTATCCGGTCGGCCTGGAACTTCTTCCCTTTCTT
>JAISVN010000118.1 GCA_031271555.1 Candidatus Methanoplasma sp. | reverse complement strand
GGCACAAAAACAAACCGCAAAGGAGAAAGCGCACGTGAGGATTCTTTGAAACTTAATCAAATATCCTAACGGCAATATTACAATGTGACATTGTTATAAAAATATTTGTTGAAAATGAAATATGTCCGTGAGGATCCGCTGAAACTTGGCCAGGGGGATCCTAACGGCGATATTATAATGCAATATTGTTATAAAATTTTATCATTATTTGAATATGAACTCGGTACAAAGGTTATAAGAGGCAGACGCAGAAACAAGCCATGAAATAAAACGCCCGTAAGAATCCGCTGGAAATTAACCAGGGGGACTCTTACGGGAATGTCTCAATGTGATATTGTTATAAAAATGTATCATTTTTGATAAGACACAGGAGACATTGAACAGAAAGTTATAAATCGAACAAAAAACATTTTTATCACAGCATCGTACGAAATATTCCGCCCCAAGTGAGAGGAATGCTGGCGGCCCTCCCGGAGATGCGCCCCCTTCTTATGCCAAAAATGGCATATGCCAGATATTGATATGACTATGACGCACATTTGAGATAACTTTGAGCATCATACGTTCAAAACAATTCGAAATATCTTAATGCATAGGAGGACAAACGACCTTGCAGTTCCTCTCGGAATTCCAGATATGCATCGTTGTCAGGTCAGAGATAACGATTTATTGTCGGTAGAGCATTCGGAACCAAACGGGATGATTCAGGTGAAGGTAGTAGCTTTTAATTGCAGCCCCAGAAAGAATGGCAACACATGTCACATGATAGATGATGTCCTTAAGATACTGGAATCAGAGGGTATCGAGACCGAGTTCATACAGGTCGGAGGGCAAGACATACACGGCTGCAGAGCATGCGGCGGATGCGCCAAGACCAAGAATATGCGCTGCGTAATGGACGATGACATCGTGAACTCATGCATCCAGAAGATCGTGGAAGCTGACGGCGTGATAATCGGTTCGCCCACATATTTCTCGGATGTGACGTCTGAAGCCAAGGCACTCATAGACCGCGCAGGCTATGTCATAAGGATGAACGGCATACCCACGAAGAGAAAGGTCGGGGCAGCGGTCGTAGCGGTAAGACGCGCAGGAGGGATACACGCTTTCAATACGATCAACCACTTTTTCACGATAAACGAGATGATCGTAGTGGGGTCGTCATATTGGAACCTCAGCCTGGCATGGAAAGAAGGAGACTACGAGGGAGATAAAGAAGGCGTAAGGACCATGAAAGACCTGGGAAACAACATGGCCTGGCTTATGAAAAAGATCAAGGAGGACTAAGTTTGTCAGCCGTAAAGAAGAAGATACTGGTAGTGGTCATGGACGGCCTTGGGGACAGAGGATGCAAAGAACTGAACGGTCTGACGCCTCTGCAGGCAACAGACACGCCGAACCTTGACTGGTTCACAAAGAACGGCATAGCTGGAACATGCGATACCGTTGACATAGGCATACGCCCCGGAAGCGACACATCGCACCTTTCCATATTGGGCTACGATCCTCTTGAGGTCTATACCGGAAGGGGGCCGTTCGAAGCTGCGGGCATAGGACTGATCGGGAAACCGGGAGATGTGGCCTTCAGGTGCAATTTCTCCACATGCGATGAGAATATGAACATAATCGACCGCCGTGCCGGAAGGATAGACAAACCTGACACAACTGAGCTGATAAAAGCTCTGAGCGGGATGAAGATAGACGGCATCGAGATAATAATAAAAGAAAGCACGGAACACCGCGCGGCAATGATATTCAGAGGCCCCGGACTCGACCCGAACGTTACCGATGTGGACTCCCACGGCGAAGGGGCTTTGAACTGGTCCAAAGGTAAGACCAAAGAAGCGGAATTCACAGCCGAAGTTCTGAATAAATTCGTGAAAGAAACGTATGAGAGGCTGAAGGATCATCCTGTGAATAAAAGGAGGGCGTCCGAAGGACTGCTGCCCGCAAACGTAATGGTGCCGAGAGGCGCTGGAGCATTCCCCGATATACAGCCGTTTCCGGAGAAGTACGACATAAAAGCGGCATGCGTTGCCGGCGTAGGGATGATAAAAGGCATATGCGAGGTATGCGGGCTCGACGTCATCGACCTTCCGTCGAACTGCACGGGGGGATGCAGTTCCAACTTCGTATCCAAAGCTGAAATGGCAATGGAGACGCTGAAAAAGTACGATTTCGTCCTGATGAACGTAAAAGCACCGGACGTAAGCGGCCATGACGGCGATCCTAAACTGAAGTGCAGCATCATAAAGCGTCTGGACGAGATGGCCGGCTATTTCAAGGACAACTTCAGAGAGGACATGGTGATCGTCTTCACCGCTGACCACAGTACGCCGTGCACGCTCGGCGATCACAGCGGAGACCCGGTCCCGATAACCGTCTACACTCCCGGCAATGTCATGGACGATGCTGCGGTCTTCAGCGAATCCGGCTGTGCCCACGGCCGCATAGGCCGCATAAGGGGGAAGTACATAGTCCCGATGTGCATGGACCTCGCGGAACGCGTGGATAAGTTCGGCGCATGATCAGTACAGTCTGAGTTCCGTCCTGATCGATCCGCCGTATGTCACGGTGAACTCCTTGATGCAACTGCAGACCTCTGTGCCGTCAGGGTTACCGATGGCGACGGAATCTCCGTTATATTCGATCTCCAGATAATATGAGCCCGGCCTCTGGAAGAAGGAGTCCAGTACGTCTTCTATGTACTGCAGAGCGTCCCCTTCTCCGGTCATAATGCGGAATGCCGTCAGGTCAGGAAGACCTATCAGTCCGGAATCATCCGTATCCAGAATATCCGAGGTCCTGAGTTTCGCAGAGAATATGCTTTCAGATATCTTCGACGCATCGTCCTCTGAAATATCATCGCCCCCAAATGCAAAAAGCGCAGACGCTGCCAGGCCCATGATGACAACGAATATCATCGCATCCGCCATGGCGGTCATTCCTTTACGGTCCTTCAAACGCATACGGCCACCTCTGCAATGGCAGGGATCACCCGTCCGTCCTTCGAAAGAAGATCGATGATGAATCTTTTGCTTGTAATGTTCCCATCCATGTCTCCGATCATAAAGGATACAGTTTCGAACCCCAGTCCTCCGGGCACTTCACATCTGAATGAAACGCCTCTGTATCCGTGCCTCTCCGCCTCGGATGTGAGGGATGGTTCAATATCCCCGACGATCTTTCCGTCTTCCAACGTAAGGCCGTCGAACATCCTGTGGTCGATGTGCATCTCAGATCCTTCGTATTCGTTCGCGGCATTCAGGGCAACAAGCCCGAGGTATGCGCTGAGCGACAGAGTGACTATCATCGCGGCAACGATGGCTTCAGGGAACCCAAGTCCGCCTCTCTTGTTGAATCTCATACTCTGCACTAGGTTGATGCATGGTATAAGAGGGGATTTTCTACAGTTAGCTTACTCCCCGCAAATAATGGCCGTAGTTGATGGACCCGCACATCTCGGTGATCCTTCCTTTCTTGCTGACATCTTTGTTCCTGTACGCGTCTGCGACTATCTTTGCCAATGAGGCCGGTCTCTTTCTGAGATCGATGCCTACTGA
>JAISVN010000106.1 GCA_031271555.1 Candidatus Methanoplasma sp. | reverse complement strand
TCAGGAAAAATGCATACACTGCCACATCTGTGTTAAGACCATCGCCTGCCCGGCGCTTGTCAAGAAGGGCGATGTCGTGATGACCGACCCCCATAACTGCATAGGATGCGGAATGTGTGCGAACGTTTGCCCCAAGAACGCAATAGAGGTGAAAGAATGAGATATACCATCCAGATAGTCGGGGTCGGAGGGCAGGGGGTGCTTCTGGCATCCATGGTGCTAGGAACGGCCGCAATGAAGGCCGGACACCAGGTCGCAATGAGCGAGGTCCACGGCATGGCCCAGAGGGGAGGCAGCGTCATATCCACGCTCCGCCTCGGGGACGATATAATAAGCCCTCTCGAATCGGTGGGAGGAGCCGACCTCATAATGGGGTTCGAACCCGTAGAGACCTGCAGACATCTTTCCCTGGGCAATGAGGATACGTCCATACTGATGAACCTGGACCCGGTCTACCCCTCCATGGTCGCAGCAGGATTCGAGGAATACCCGGATATCCAAAAGCTGGTAGAGGCGGTCAGATCCAGAACGGATAAGCTGATCACCATCGATGCCACAAAGGTAGCGACATCCGCAGGAAAGGCGGTTGCCGCCAATGCGGTGATGATAGGTGCGGTTGCCGCCGTTAAAGGTTTCCCGCTTGAGAAAGACCTTCTGAAGGATGTCCTTCTTGAAATCGTTCCTGAAAAATTCAGAGAGCTTAACGCAAAGGCTTTCGAATTGGGTTATGGCGCAATGCCTTGACCATAAAAGGAAGAACTAGGGGGAGGGGGAGTCCCCCATTTTTTATATTAAATTTTGATCACAGAGAACGTGTTAGGCTCGGAGGCATCTTTTATTCCGGCCTTCTCTGAAAACGATATCTCTTTCACAGCGGTGCTGATCTCCTTTACGATCTTGGATGCTATCGATCCGACCGTCTGATTCACAAACTCTATTATGCTGTTGTTCACGGCACGCATGGCTTCGTTGAGAGTTGCGTCCGGCATGATCTCGAGGATCTTGTCGTTCTCTATTGTAATAGTGTTCGGGCATTTCGCCCTGATCGTTCTCAGACCTTCCCTCGCGACAGGTATCCTGTCAGCCTCGAAAAAGAACGGATTGATCCCTATTGTGAATGTCATTATGTTGTTGCGGTTGCATATGTCGGCCACTACGGATGTTGCGCCGGTGCCGGTACCTCCGCCGAGTCCCGATATAAGGAATACGACATCGTGTCTCACCAGCGCTTCTTTTATCTGCTCCTCGTGGACCTCGGCGCACTTGCTGCCGAGTCTTGCATCGCCTTTTGTGCCCTCGCCCTTTGTGACCGCTTTGCATATGTAGAGCTTCTTGTCTGCGGCTGTTCCGTCCAGGGCCTTTTTGTCTGTGTTTATGGCGATGGTATCAACTGGTGCAAGCGCATTGTAGAAACCGCTTACGACATTGCATCCTGCGCCGCCCAGACCTACTACCGCTACGCGCGGCTCGATCGTGACGGATGTCCCTGTTTCCTTTATGATTGCTTCCATTGTGCATCCCCATTTTTGCTAAAGTGTTTGCATCCTCGGCGAAGAAGTGCGTGAGCACTTTCCCATCACTCCGCCGAGCGTTTCCCATCCCTTTCTTCATTTCATCTTCGAGGCCATCTGCGCTGCCTTGAAAGCGCGTCCCGCAGAATCCGCTTCGGATTCCGGAGATATGAGCTTCTCCAGCACGCATTTCCTGATGTATTCCTCTTCGTCGAAGGAGGTCCCATCCTCCACCATCAACCTGAGGGCTTCCATCTGTACCTCTCTGAAGCGGACGAAGACGCCCGATTCTGCACCGCCGGATACACCATGCTTTTGCGACTTGATGTAGCCGGATATTGCATCCCTGATGAAACGAGAACGGCTGTCTATTCCCTTCTCAGACATGAAGTCCTCCATCATCTGGAGGTCCTCAGTTCCCATCCTGATCGAGATCGTCAGTTCCTTTTCTCCCATTTCATCACCTTTGAGCTTGTAGAGTCCCATCCCTTTCTAGCTCGCAACTATGATTATGTATTACGTACTATTTAAAACATTAGTACATTTTATTATCTTGTAACACCGACAAATCTTACGTTCTAACATCATATTCCATGATACCAGACATAAAAAGATAATCAAAGTCTTAGAAGATAAATGTTTCTTCTTCAGAAGTTTTCAGATCCCAGACACATTCGCGCGTATTACAATAAAAGAAGAGATTCATCGGTTACTCTCTCACTATGCTCTCTATTGCATAAACTGTGTGTTCAGAGATCTGCATCCGCAGAACGAGGCTCTCCGTAATCTTCAGATCCATGCCGCCGTAGAATGCACAGGCCCCATCTTCATTACGATAAAACATATTCGATACCGGAACCCTTGGACACTTTGTCCTCATCCCTTACAGCGGATGCAACGCAGTATGCGAGAAGGGAACATTACGATGATGCACCTATGATGAAATCAATTCCTCAGACATCCAATCGGCACGATCGATACCCCCTCCTCGCTGGGGTGCGCATACTCGCCTGCGGTGATGACTGCCAGGAATGATGGTTCTCCCATCTTCTCCAGATCGATCTTGTCCCTTAGTTTCAGCAGGTTCTTGACAGCTTTGTCTATCTCGGCCGAACCCATCTTGACCTCTGCCGCACCCCATCGTCCATCATAAAGGTGAACTACCGCATCCGCTTCAAGTCCGTTCTTGTCATGATAGTGGAATACTTTTCCGTCAAGTGCCTGCGCATAAACCCTCAGATCGCGGATGCAAAGCGATTCGAAGAGGAAACCGAATGTGTTGAAGTCCTTCATCAGCCCGTCCGGGGAAGCACGCAG
>JAISVN010000062.1 GCA_031271555.1 Candidatus Methanoplasma sp. | reverse complement strand
CTGGGACTTGGCGACTCCTGGGTCTCCCACGAGGAGCACGTGCATGTCGCCCCTTATGACCGTCCCGTCGTCCATCTCTTTGTTGCAACCTCCGAACAGCTGCAGCGCTATTGCGCTCTTGACCTCATCCATACCGTGGATGGTCGGCGAGATGGAAGCGACTATGTTGCTGAAGAGCCTCGGATCGTTCGACATCTCCAGTATTCTGTCCTCATCCTCTTCCGTTATCTGTATCTCATCATACTCATGCTGTTCGAACTCTATCGAGAGGATGTCCATGAATATCTCGAACACTGTGGATTTATCCCTGTCGTGTTTTTCTGACGACCTTATTATTCCATTGACCGTTATCCTGTTGCCGGCTGTTATGACCCCGGCTATGTCATCCTCTACGAAGCCAGTCATCCTTTCGGGCTGGGCTCCGCCCCTCAGCCCTTCCGGGCTCTCCTGGATCTCTATCTTCTGTGTGTCCGCATAGAATGAGGCTTTCTCATCCAGTTCGAAGTTCGTGGCCTGTTTGTTGCAACTCCCATCGGGATTCGAACACATGACGGGCTCCCTCATGATCGTACCCTTTTGGGTCTCCCACATCTCCGCCCCGCATCTCGAACACCTGAACAGCGCCTGGGTCATCCTCGGCTTTACGCTGGTCGCCTTCCTTACGAGGCCTTCGACCGCAACGAGCCTGCCGAGATGCTTTGCCCTGAGTTTCCGTATCTCGACCTTCGCATCGCGGGGGAGGTTGGTTATTCTCAGGTTGACGGTGTCCTTGAGGTCCCATGTCGGGGGAAGCGACGCTTTCACGACGTCTCTTCCTTTCGCAAGGCATTTGTCCGGATTGTCCAGGAAATACATCGCCAGGTCGGTATTGTATGCGTCTATGTCCTCGTATGAAACGTATATGCTCCTCTTGTCAGGATAGCTGGCGGCTATGTCGGCGATTATGAGGCGGTACTTGTCCTTGCTGAGTATGTCCTCCCAGCCCGCAGTTATCTCGCTGTCCTGAAAATTCACCGTCATCTGATCACTTGTTTTCTTTTATCCTGTTGGACCTGCATTCGTCGTCCGCCCACCATATCCATCCGCCTGCGTCCATGCTTATCTCCCCTTTGATAAGCCCGGCCTTCCTGAGCTTCGACAGTGTTTTGGCTATGTCGTCGGGACACCGGTAGTTGAACAGATGGTCCAGTCTGTCGCTCGCCTCTTTGGTGGTAAGCCTGTCTCCCCCCAAGGCCTCCCAGATAAGCACAACAACATCATCGGGCATTGCAACGTTCTATATTATCGCAAGCAATATAAAACGTGCAGAGTAAACGGAGGGGTCGGTTGCCGTTCGTCAAGACTGCGGAGGCCTCGGAGTTAAAATAGCATATCGATGCTACAACGGATATGCGGCCGTGGACCCCGGTCCGATGACTCACAAAAACATAGCCATGTAGTGAGGCACCGTCAGTTTCTTGCCGTCGACACCAACATTCCCTGTGACCAGTTTCAGAGCATATGGCGGATCGAATCTCCTCATGAATTCATCAAGTGATCTCGTCCTCCCGTTCTTGGCCTTCACTTCAAGAGGGATCACCTCTCCCTTTTTGGTCAGAAGGAACTCTATCTCCTGCTTGTTCTCGCCCGGCTTGTAATAATTCAGCTTTATTCCTTTTTTGAGCAGGATATCTGCTATGAGATTCTCATAGATCCCACCTTTCGCCGGCCCTTTCAGTGTGTTGCCGTAGATCTCAGCCTTCATATCGAAGCCGTACATCGCATTCAGCAAGCCTATGTCTGTCAGATAGACCTTGAAGTAGCCTGTCTGATTGTATGCCGGCAGAGGGAACCTCGGAGTCTCGACATTATAGCAGAATTTGATCAGCCCTGCATCCCTGAGCCATTCCAAACTGCTTTCGAATTTTTTCGCACTCGCTTCCTTCTCTACGACGGAATATTGGAATTTCTTATTCTCCTTCGCAAGCTGTGTCGGGATCGATATGTAGCAGTCTCTCGCTTTTGGCTTATCGGCAGGCGGGGCGTATTTTGCAATGTCGTCAAGATAGCTGGATATTATCCTTTCCTGCTCTGAGTGGACTTTTCCGAAATTATTGGTTTCTACGAAACTGCTCACAACGGAGGGCATGCCTCCTACCACAGCATATTCCCTCAGCTTCTCTAGGAAGACCTCGTTGATGGGTGCGGGAACCTGTTCCTTCTTTTCGAAATACTCTCTTATGTAACCTATGCGGGCATCATCATAGCCTGTCGCCCACAGGAACTCTTCAAAATCCAGAGAGAACATCTCTACCTGCCTCTCATAACCCACGGGGATCGACCTTGTCGTCTTGAATGCTATTCCCAGCATAGAACCTGATGCGATGCAGTCGAACCTGTTGTCCTCTGCGATCGGCTTCAAAGCGGTTCTCGCATCGCCGCATTCCTGTATCTCGTCCAGAAAGAGCAGGGTCTTGCCCTCTACGAAATTTGCTTTTTTGTCGTATATTGAGATCTTACGAATGATCTCGTCCATATTCAGGCTGCCTTTGAAGGCCTCTTTGAACTTAGGTTCGGTCAGGAAATTGATCTCGACCACATTCTCATAGTTTTGTTTCGCGAATTCTCTGATGATGAATGTCTTGCCGACCTGCCTTGCGCCTTTTATCAAAAGACACTCCTTGTTCTTTTCCCTCTTCCATGTGATAAGATGGTCCATCATCTTTCTCTTCAACATTATTTCTTCTCCGGCTGTTGAATGAGCTAGCCAGTATAATCAATGCATTACAAGTATACATATTTTAGCAGTATCTTTTTTTGAAAAATGCATATTATAGCAGTATTATTTTTCTAGAAATCACTATTTTAGCCGTATCTTTTTGGCAGAGATCACTGCCGCGAATATCCGATATTCATGCTTTATCCAATAGATCATCGAGATACTCATTCTGTATGCGAACAATATCCGCACTGTCCTTTGCCTTCGAGTAATCTTCCAAGAGAGAACCGTTTAGACGTATGAACTCCGGCGCCCAGTTGAATCTGGGCATGAAAAGCTCCGCCTGCTCATCCTCACCCAATATCAGCAGCGATGCCAGAACCGCCTCCGCGCTGTTCAGTTCCATCGGCCTCCCCCAGTTGACGGGATTCGCCGCAAGAAGATAGGGGAGTGCGCGTTCATTGACCTTTTTGAGCCTGGGGAAATCCTCTATGTTCGTCCATGTAAGGTCCATCACGACCAATCCTTTCCGCGCATATGCCGCATCCGCCGGGGACAGAGCGGTCTTCGAGAACGGAGAGAGGACGACGGAGCCTGACGGTATCGCTGAAAGCGACTTCGCCTCCTTTCCAAGCCCGAACTTCATCATCCGCTTGGCCGTGCACTTCTTGGGGTCGCATTGACACTTGTCGTAGATTATGACGGGGATCATGCGCTTATCATCGTTCTGAGCTTTTCAGGGTCTGCCATGTTCTCTTTGACCCATGCGCTTACCTTGTCTATCAGTCCGGAGTAGCAGTTCGCAAGCTCGAGATCGTCGGTGGCCGTGAAATCCTCAGTTGTTCCTAATTCAAAAACGATCTGTTTCCCCTGCCATGGGGTCCTCTTCGCCCATTCGTCGAACACGCTCTTCCTCAGGAATATGACAAGGTCATAGTCCTCATCATCTCGAAGATAATCGCGGTCCTTGAAGTCTTTGGAGACCTGCCGTCTCATATCCTCTCCCCTCTGATACATGACGGATATCAGCTCGCAGTCGACGAGGTCGTGCTTCGGGCCTGCGCTGTACACCTCGTACTTACTGCCGAAGTATTCTCTCGTGAAATATTCCGCAAGCTGAGACGTCAGATCGTTCTTCTCGTCTATGAACAGCACTTTCAGCCTTTTTTCCTTT
>JAISVN010000042.1 GCA_031271555.1 Candidatus Methanoplasma sp. | reverse complement strand
TTCTTCAGTTTGTAATCGGTGGGGGAATGATGGGGCTTCGAACTGTTGGCACCGAATGCCGAGATCGTATCGAATGCGTTCCCGCTCCCTCCGAGTTCCTTCATCCTTATGTCCATCCTGAAGGCGATCTCCTTTTCGCTCACGCCTTCAGACAGCATGTCCGGGATCTCCCTGGCCACCTGAGAGGATATCTTGCATGCTTTCCTTGTGGCCTCGATCTCTTTGGCATCTTTCACCGATACCGTGGAAGATATAGCCGACGACGCATCCTTGACCTTGATCCCCTTGACTGTCTTTTTGATATACTCTACCATGGAATATGTGGCGTTGTGGGTGTTGAAACCTACCTCTTTGGAGCCTTTCAGGGCCTCCCTGATCATATCGTCCCTTTCTTCGCGGCTGTGATAAACGTGGATATCGCCTTTGCCGGATGCCGCCGTCTCCTCTTCCAGCACGCTTACGATGACATCGAGCTTTCCGTCCTTTCCTACCACGGCGATCGAGCTTTCGAATGCGCCGCCCGCCTGTTCGGTGAGATACCAGAAAGTGGAGTCAAGGAACGGACCCCCATCATTGAGGATCACTATCGCATCTAAGCCTTCCGAGTTGGACATCATTCTTTCGGCGCGGGACCTTTCCATGCCTCTTAGAATATGTGCAGTTAAGAAAAATGTTTGCTTAGACGCCGAACCATTCGTTGCGGACTATCCTCTTCAAAGCGGATATCGCGGACAGCGTCGCCAGATGCGATGTCTTCGGATTGTCCGGTTCGGGGTAGTTGTATGTGTGGCAGGTCATCTCTCCGAACTTGCCTTTGATCCTCAGCTCGTGCGAGTTGCTCTTTATCTCGGGGTCCACGACCACAGTAACCTTCGTCCTGTCGAAGCCTATTCCCAAAAGGGATACGGTGGCGGCCACGTTTATGTTCTTGGGGAACAGCTTGACGGCCTCTCTCGCATAGCCGGTGTAGATCACGGTCCTTTCCGTTATCTTCTCCACGTCTATGCCCTTGTTGATTATGTATTCGACGCCGAGAAGGCTTCTCGGGCCTTTCATGGTTATGAGCTCGACCTCGTCCAGCTCATCGACGGATGCAGATCTGAGCCCGTCCGTGCCGCAGAGCGCGCCTGTGGGTATGTACACCTTGGCCTCGCTTACCTTGGCCTTCTCGAACACCATCGCCCTGAAATCATCATCGACCAGCGAGCCGACGGACATTATCATTATGTCGACTCCTCTGGAGACCACCTTAGGGAGTATCTCCTTTGCCGCTTCCTGAGAGGCTGCTTCGATGACGAGGTCCGAATGGTACAGCTCCTCTTCCACCGAATCTATCACAATGGCCTTGTCCATGCCTGCGGCTGTCCTTTCGGCAACGCTCTTGTTGGCATCCATAAGGTAGATCCTTTTGACCTCGCTCATCCCGTCGGCAGCCTTCGCAAGCTTGGAGCCGATAGAACCGCAACCGATGATGGTTATGCGCATAGCCCGGAAATTGGATGAATCGTATTAAGGGTTTACGGATGGCAACGGCATTATACTCTCCCGCCCATCAGCCATATGTGAAGAGATACGAACTTATCGACCACACCGCGGACCTGATGGTGAAGGCCTACGGAGATACGCTGGAAGAATGCTTCGCCAATGCAGGCTACGCCCTTTTCGACCAGACGGTAGACCTCTCGGGCATAAGCCCCTCGGATACATTCAGGATCGAGACCGGCGGTGATGACCTTGAGGATCGGCTCTACTCGTTCCTGTCGGAACTTCTTTTCCTCGAGGACTGCGAAGGAGTCGTACTCTGCGACATAACCGTCGCATTCCACGGCGACAAGGTCATATGCACCGGAAAGGGAGAGGTCCTGGACAGGAGCCGGCACAGGATAAAATCGGAGATCAAGGCCGTGACCTTCCACATGATGTCAGTGGACGTCGACGAGCCTTCTGTCACCGTTATCTTTGACGTATAATGAAATATACTGCGATTTCCTACCTTCTTTGTTATCATGCTCAGATTAGGATGGTTCTCAACGGGAAGGGGCCCGGGCTCAAGAAATCTTCTTAAGACCGTAATGGACAAGAAAGAACAGGGCCTCATCGACGTGGACATTTCCTTCGTTTTCTGCAACTGGAACAACGAGGAGGATCCTAACCCGAAAAAAGAGCAGAGGAAGATGTTCTTCGACATGGTCGAAGGCTACGGCATACCCCTGATAACCCTCTCATGGAAGGAATTCCTCCCGGACCTCCGAAAATCGGATGAGGCTGCATGGAGGATCGAATACGGAAGAAAGCTCAGAGAGCTCGTCGGAAGATACGAATTCGACCTCGGAGTGCTTGCTGGGTACATGCTGTGGATGGATGACGAGACATGCCGGGAATATGATATGATCAACCTCCACCCCGCTCTTCCTGAAGGGCCGAAGGGGACATGGGAGGAGGTCATATGGACGCTCATAAGAGAAAATGCGGACGAGCACGGCGTCATGATACACATCTGCACGGAAGAGTGGGACAGGGGGGCAGCGCTGACATACTGCGGGTTCCCAATAAGGGGCCCGAAATTCGACGGCCTCTGGAAGGACATCGAGAAGAAGATCGCTTCATCGTCCCTCGAACATGTGATGAGAACGGAAGGAACGGATGAGCCGCTTTTCAGGATGATCAGGGAAGAGGGCGCCAAGCGCGAACTTCCTCTCATAGTCTCAACGATCGGACTGTTCGCCGACGGAAGGGTCGGGATCGAGAATAAAAGGCTGGTAGAGGACGGAAAGATACTTGAGAGGCCTTACGATATGACCTCAGAGGTCGACAGGTCGCTTTGAGGTTTTCATGAACGAATACGATCCGGTTGCGGAATTAGGTCTTGTGCACGACAAACAGCTGGTCTGCAGTTTCAAAGGGTTCCTGCAGCTGAACGACAGTTCCAGAGACCTCTGCCAGAGGTTCATCGGCAAAGGCGACAAATTCTGCGACATGATATCGAGATACGATGACGTCATCACTTACGTCCTCAACAGAACCGAGGGGAGATCTGGAAACACGTCGAGGTTCATCGCTCCATTCCTGAAAGCATTCGGAATGACCGACTATGCCGCGATGGAATACTGCGGCAGGTCCCTTAAGCTCATGCCTGAATCGAAAAGGGTCATAAGGCACATGATGGAGACGCTTCCGACCTTCGCCACCACCTCATCCTACGAACACAACGTTATGAACGTATCCAACGAACTCGACATCCCGACCGGCCTGATAGACTGCAGCGAGGTCGATTTCGACGATTACGACCTGAGCAGGCAGGAGGCGAGATCGCTCAGGGAAATGGCCTACAGCGTGACCAACCTCAGGATGCCTATGCAGGAATACGAGCTGAACGTCCCCACAAGGCTCCACCAGGACGAATTGGACATGGTCAGGACGCTTGACGACATATTCCACTCGAAGATCGGAGAATTGCCGATCTCGGAGATGATGAGGAAGATGAAATCCGTAGGCGCGAGCGAGAAGGCCCACTTCCTCATCGACCTCAGGAAGAGGACGCAGATAGATTTCGACGGCACGGCGTTCATCGGTGGCGACATCACGGACATTCACGCTCTGGATGCGGTCTGCGACAGGGGAGGTCTTGCGATGTCGTTCAACGGCTGCGACTTCGCCGTCCGGAAATCCAATGTGGCAGTAATGTCCAGGGACTGCACCGTGGCCGCGGTGCTCGTCCAGGAGTTCTACAACGAAGGCATCGGCGCCGTCTACGACCTGATCGAGAACTGGAACAGGGAGACCCTTATGAAGAAGGACTTCCCAGATCCGTACCTCATGTCGACCATGCTTGCATCCAATACGAAGAAGCTGCCGGAGGTCCACATAGTGACCAAGGACAACGTTGACGAGATAGCCAAGAAGAGCGACAAATACCGCAAGAACCTCTTCAAAGGATGAGGAGTGTATGGTGCTCTGGTCGGAGAGCGCCCGCCTTCTTCCCAGTGTTGTGATTTTTCCTTTCAATCCCCCCTAATTAAGCAAAGTCTGCTTTTTCTAAGTTTTACTTGGTGTGTGGGCTTCC